>NZ_JAMXIO010000029.1:0-62181 GCF_059651515.1 Oerskovia sp. 140933 | reverse complement strand
ATCGAGCACTACAACACCCACCGTCGCCACCAAGCCCTCGACGGCCAACCCCCGATCAGCAGGCTGTAACCAACCTCCTGGCCGGGTACACCTAGGCGCTACGGCTCCTCGACGATGTGGACCGCGGCCTCCTCGGCGCTCGCCGCTGCCCCGTCGATCCCCGCGTCGTCGGCGTACGTGTCGTTGACGCGCCCGTCGAGCGCGTCGGAGTCGGCCACGAGCCGGCCCGAGCGCGTGGTGTCGGGGCGGTCGAGCGGGTCGCCCTCCCAGGTCTCGGGCTCCTCGTCGGCGAGGCGCTGGTCGAGCGACTCGCCGTCCTCCTCGAGCCGTTCGGGGTGGGCGTAGGTCAGCGGCGCGCGCTCGGGCGGGGCGTACCCCTCGTCGAGGACGTCGTCGACCCCGCGGTCTACCAGCGTGTCGTCCTGCTGGAGCTGGTCGGAGTCGCCCTCGGTGCCGAGGGCGGGGTCTGTCCGGGTTGCCGGTGTGTCGTCGCTCATGTCTCCACACTGGCACCGGCGCGCGGATCTCGCAGCCCACCGGGCACACCTCACACCCCGGGGCGCTGCGCCCGGGTAGACCGCCCGTGCCCGACGACGGAGCGCACCCGGGCGCACCGTCGCACCCGGCTGCGTGGCGCCGTCGGGCAGGTCGCCCTCCCCGGCGCCGGACGGGTCCGCGGCGAAATGGAATCGTCATCCACGGCCCCGGGCAGGGAGGATGGACCCGTGGGTCACATCGACATCAGCGACATCAGCTACTTCCTGCCCGACGGGCGCCCCCTCCTGGCCGGGGCGACCCTGCGCGTCGCGGACGGGGCCAAGGTCGCGCTCGTCGGACCCAACGGCGCCGGCAAGACGACGCTCCTGCGCATCGTCGCGGGCGACCTCGCCCCGCACGGCGGCACCGTGGGCCGGTCCGGCGGGCTCGGCGTCATGCGCCAGTTCGTCGGCCGCATCGACGACGACCGGTCGGTCCGGGACCTGCTCGTCGACCTCGCCCAGCCCTCCGTCCGGGACGCCGCGCGCGAGCTCGCAGCGGCCGAGCTCGACATCATGACGGTCGACGACACCCCGTCGCAGATGCGCTACGCCCAGGCGCTCGCCGACTGGGCCGACGCACGCGGCTACGAGGCCGAGGCCGAGTGGGACAAGGTCACCGACGAGGTCCTGTCGATCCCGTTCGAGCAGGCGCAGTTCCGGGAGGTCCGCACGCTGTCGGGCGGCGAGCAGAAGCGCCTGGTCCTCACGGCCCTGTTCCGCGGCCCCGAGGAGGTCCTGCTCCTCGACGAGCCCGACAACTACCTCGACGTGCCGACCAAGCGCTGGCTCGAGGAGAAGCTCGCGGCCTCGCCCAAGACCGTGCTGTTCATCAGCCACGACCGCGAGCTCCTGGCCCGCACCGCGACCCAGGTCGCGACGGTCGAGCCCACGGCCGCGGGCGGCACGATCTGGGTCCACGGCGGCGGGTTCGGCACCTACGGCGACGCGCGGGCCGACCGGCGCAGCCGCCTCGAGGAGCTGCTGCGCCGCTGGGAGGAGGAGCACGCCAAGCTCAAGGACCTCGTGAACACGCTCAAGAACAAGGCCGCTTTCAACGACGGGCTCGCGAGCCGCTACCAGGCCGCCCAGACGCGCCTGCGCAAGTTCGAGGAGGCCGGCCCGCCGCAGGTCCTCGCGCACGAGCAGAACGTCAAGGTCCGCCTCACGGGCGGGCGCACCGCCAAGCGGGCCGTGACGTGCGAGCAGCTCGAGCTCACGGGGCTCATGGCGCCCTTCGACCTCGAGGTCTTCTTCGGCGAGCGCGTCGCGATCCTGGGCTCCAACGGCTCGGGCAAGTCGCACTTCATGCGGCTCCTCGCGCGGGGCGGGTCGGACCCGGACGTCGAGCACCGGCCCGTCCACGAGAACGCAGCAGGCGGTGCAGGCACGGCAGGAGACGCCGCCGTCGTCCCGCCCGTGGCCCACACGGGCCGGGCCGCGCTCGGCTCGCGCGTGCGACCCGGCTGGTTCGCGCAGAACCACGCCCACCCCGAGTTCGAGGGGCGCACGCTCCTCGAGATCCTGCACCGCGGCGACGGGGCGCGCGACGGCATGGGGCGCGAGCCCGCGAGCAAGGCCCTCGACCGCTACGAGCTCGTGGGGCAGGCCGAGCAACGGTTCGAGACGCTGTCCGGCGGGCAGCAGGCGCGCTTCCAGATCCTCCTGCTCGAGCTCGGGGGAGCGACGCTGCTGCTGCTCGACGAGCCCACCGACAACCTCGACCTGCACTCCGCCGAGGCTCTCGAGGCGGGCCTCGCGGCCTTCGAGGGCACGGTGCTCGCGGTCACGCACGACCGCTGGTTCGCCCGCGGTTTCGACCGGTTCGTCGTGTTCGGCTCGGACGGGCGCGTCGTCGAGACGCCCGAGCCCGTGTGGGACGTCGAACGGGTGGTCCGCAAGCGCTGACGTGGCGTCGGGCGGGCTGCGCCGGTCGCCCCTCGGGCTCCCCGGCGCAGCCCTGCGGCTCACGGTGGCGCCGGGACCGCGGTGAGGAAGACCACACGGCCCGCAGGGAGCCGGTAGCACGACCTGCGCGACGCCGTCGGGCTCCTAAAATGGAGCAATGGCCGTCCCCAAGATCGTCCTCTTCTACGCCTTCACACCGCTCGCCGACCCGCGCGCGGTGCAGATGTGGCAACGCTCCCTCGGGGAGCAGTGGGGACTGACGGGCCGCGTCATCGTCTCCGAGCACGGGATCAACGCGACGCTCGGGGGAACGGTCGAGAACCTCAAGCAGTACGTCAAGACCACCCGGCAGTACCCGCCCTTCGCGGGGATCGACGTCAAGTGGTCGGACGGCACGGGGCGCGACTTCCCGCGCCTGTCCGTCAAGGTGCGACCCGAGCTCGTGAGCTTCGGCGCCGTCGACGAGCTCAAGGTCGACGAGGACGGCGTGGTCGACAGCGGCGTGCGGCTCGCCCCCGGGGCGCTGCACGAGCTCGTGGCCGAGCGCGGGGACGACGTGGTGTTCTTCGACGGCCGCAACGCGTTCGAGGCCGCGATCGGGAAGTTCCGCGGCGCCGTCGTGCCCGACGTCACGACGACGCGCGACTTCGTCGCCGAGCTCGACTCGGGCGCGTACGACGACCTCAAGGGCCGGCCGGTCGTGACCTACTGCACGGGAGGCGTGCGCTGCGAGGTCCTGTCCTCGCTCATGCTCGCGCGCGGCTTCGAGGAGGTCTACCAGCTCGACGGCGGGATCGTGCGCTACGGCGAGACGTTCGGCGACGAGGGCCTGTGGGAGGGGGCGCTCTACGTGTTCGACGAGCGCATGCACGTCGAGTTCGGGAGCGAGACCGTCCCGCTCGGCGAGTGCTGCGAGTGCGGCGCCGCGACCGCGAAGTACGAGAACTGCGTCGACCCGGGCTGCCAGACGCTCCGCCTGTTCTGCGCCGACTGCGCGGGCGTGGCCCGCACGCTCCAGTGCGACGCATGTGCCGACCTGCGCCCCGGCACGTATCCTCGTCCTCGGGAAGGCGCGTCGACCGGCCTCTCCCACGACAACCACCGGGCAACCGCCTGAATCGGCGCTCTGGCGCCCGTGCGTGCGCCGTCCTGCACGCTGCTCCCACCCGGGGAGATCTCACCCTGGGTGTGACGCAGCATGTTTTGACCCTGCACGGACCGTCCAGGTAGTCTGTTGAGTCGTTGTGCTTCCCCTTCGGTATCTC
This sequence comes from Oerskovia sp. 140933, assembly GCF_059651515.1. Taxonomy (NCBI): domain Bacteria; kingdom Bacillati; phylum Actinomycetota; class Actinomycetes; order Micrococcales; family Cellulomonadaceae; genus Oerskovia; species Oerskovia sp. 140933. Next base: position 58,472 of record NZ_JAMXIO010000029.1, on the reverse strand, counting down.
GTCACCTGTGCGCCCACTCGCTCCGTGACCTGGACACCCGTCAACCGAAGGCCGAACGACTTGTCGGACGCAGGCTCCTGCGCCGAAGACATCGAAGACACGAAACGAAGGCTACGACCGTGCGTACGTACACCCCGAAGCCCGGCGACGTCCAGCGTGACTGGTACGTCATCGACGCGACCGACGTCGTCCTGGGCCGTCTCGCCACCCACGTGGCGACCCTGCTCCGTGGCAAGCACAAGGCCACCTTTGCTCCGCACGTCGACGGCGGTGACTTCGTCATCGTCATCAACGCCGGCAAGGTTGCCCTGACCGGCAACAAGCGCGAGCAGAAGCTGGCATACACCCACTCCGGTTACCCGGGTGGTCTTCGGGCGGTCGCGTACAGCGACCTGCTGGAGAAGCACCCCGAGCGTGCTGTGGAGAAGGCCGTCCGCGGCATGATCCCCAAGACCTCGCTCGGCCGCGCTCAGTTCGGCAAGCTCAAGGTCTACGCAGGCTCTGAGCACCCGCACGCCGCGCAGCAGCCGAAGACTTTCGAGATCACCCAGGTCGCGCAGTAGGCTCCGCCTGCTCGTAGACGAGAACTTAGGACGCGAGGACACACCAGTGGCCGAGACCACCGTCGACATCGACGTGCTGGACGAAGAGACCCCCAGCAACTACACCTCTGAGAGCGCGGCCCCCACGGGCCGTGGCCAGAGCATCACCGCCCCCGCGCAGGCCCTGGGCCGTCGCAAGGAGGCCATCGCCCGCGTGCGCCTGGTGCCCGGCACCGGCCAGTGGAAGATCAACGGCCGCACCCTCGAGGGGTACTTCCCCAACAAGGTGCACCAGCAACTCGTCAACTCCCCGCTGAAGCTGGTCGACGTCGAGGGTCGCTTCGACGTCATCGCCCGCATCAACGGTGGTGGCACCTCCGGCCAGGCCGGCGCCCTGCGCCTCGGCATCGCCCGTGCGCTGAACGAGATCGACGCCGAGCACAACCGCCCGGCGCTCAAGAAGGCCGGCTTCCTGACCCGCGACGCTCGCGTCGTCGAGCGCAAGAAGGCCGGGCTCAAGAAGGCCCGCAAGGCTCCGCAGTACTCCAAGCGCTGATCCAGCGCTTGCGAACGACGGCCCCGGTGGACACAGTCCACCGGGGCCGTCGTCTTTTGTCAGGGATGCTGACGAGCGACCGGACCGGTCTGCTCGCAGCGGGGGCGGGACAGGCCCTGGTGCCTGTACCGTCCCGTTGAGGGAGGAAACTCATGGGACGACTGTTCGGCACCGACGGGGTGCGGGGGCTGGCGAACAGAGACGTCACGGCCGAGCTCGCGCTCGGCCTGGGCGTGGCTGCTGCGAACGTGCTGGGACGCACGGGACAACCTGACGGGCACCGGCCGCGCGCCGTGATCGGCCGCGACCCCCGGGCCTCGGGCGAGTTCCTGGGGGCCGCCGTGACGGCAGGTCTCGCGAGCGCGGGCGTGAACGTGCTCGACGTCGGTGTCCTGCCCACCCCCGCGGTCGCGTTCCTCACGAGCACGCTCGACGTGGACTTCGGGGTCATGATCTCCGCGTCGCACAACCCGATGGCGGACAACGGCATCAAGTTCCTCGCGCGCGGAGGCATCAAGCTCGAGGACTCGCTCGAGGACGAGATGGAGCGCCAGCTCCACGCCGAGTGGGACCGGCCGCTCGGGGCCGAGGTCGGCCGCGTGCGCCGCGACACCGGGAGCGCGGGGGCCGACTACGTCGAGCACCTCATCGCGAGCATCGGCGCCACGGGGGACGCCCTGCCGCTCTCCGGGCTGCGGATCGCCGTCGACTGTGCGAACGGGGCCGCGAGCGACGTGGGACCGGCCGCGCTGCGCGCAGCGGGAGCAGACGTCGTCGTCATGAACGCGAGCCCCGACGGGCGCAACATCAACGAGAAGTGCGGGTCCAACCACCCCGAGCAGCTCCAGGCCGTCGTGGTCGCCTCCGAGGCGGACTTCGGCGTCGCGTTCGACGGTGACGCGGACCGCTGCATCGCGGTCGACCACCGCGGCGTGCTCGTCGACGGCGACCAGATCATGGGCGTCCTGGCCCTCGCCGAGAAGGACAAGGGCCGCCTCGCCGACGACACGCTCGTCGTGACCGTGATGAGCAACCTGGGGCTCATCCTCGCGATGCGCGAGGCCGGTATCCGCACGGTCCAGACGGCCGTGGGGGACCGCTACGTGCTCGAGGAGATGCGCGCCAAGGGGTACACGCTCGGTGGCGAGCAGTCCGGCCACATCATCCTGTCCCAGTTCGCGACGACGGGCGACGGGGTGCTGACCGCGCTCCAGCTCGCCTCGCGCATCCAGGAGTCCGGCGCCAAGCTGTCCGACCTCGCCGGTGCCGTGCCCAAGCTGCCGCAGACGCTCCTCAACGTGCGCGGCGTCGACAAGGCTCGGACCGCGACCGACGAGGCCCTCCAGGCCGCCGTCGCAGCGGCCGAGGAGCAGCTCGGGGAGACGGGGCGGGTCGTCCTGCGCTCGTCGGGCACCGAGCCCCTCGTCCGGGTCATGGTCGAGGCCGCGACGCAGACCACGGCCGACGCCGTCGCAGAGTCGCTCGCGCAGGTCGTGCGCGCCAGGCTCGCCCTGTGACGACCGGCCCCGTCGACCTGGGGACGGGGGCCGGTCACGCCGGACCCGTCGACCAGGGCCTGAAGGACCAGGTCGCGGCCCACCTCGCCCGGTACGAGGACGGCGTGCTCCCGATCGTCCAGGCAGGCCACCCCGTCCTGCGGGCTGTCGCGGCGCCCTACACGGGCCAGCTCGGAGACCTGTTCCCCGCGCTCGTCGAGGCGATGCGCCGCACCATGCACGCCGCGCCCGGCGTCGGGCTCGCGGCCCCGCAGATCGGCCTCGGTCTGGCGGTCGCCGTGGTCCAGGACCCCGGGGTCGCGGACCCCGAGGACGCAGACCTGCGGGAGCGGCACCCCGTGCCGTTCCGGGTCCTGGTCAACCCGACCTACGAGCCCGTGGGCGACGAGCGGCGCGCGTTCTTCGAGGGCTGCCTGAGCGTGAGCGGCTGGCAGGCCGTCGTCGCCCGGCCACGGACCGTGCGCCTCACGGCGCAGGACGAGCACGGCGCACCCGTCGACGAGGTCCTCACGGGATGGCCCGCGCGCATCGTCCAGCACGAGACGGACCACCTGCGCGGCGAGCTGTACCTCGACCACGCCGAGGTCCGCTCGCTTGCGTCGAACGACAACATGATGCGGTACTGGGGCAGCACGCCGGACCCCTCGGGGGCCGCGGAAGCGCTGGGGTTCCGGCTGCCCTGACCGCCCCGCACGACCGGCGGGTGCGCGGGCACGCGACCGCCCGTCGCGCGCAGGACGTCACAGCATCCCTGCGGGGGACCTCTCTCCAGGTGGATCTCCCTCCGGAGGATGACGTGCCGGGCCGCTGCGTCCGGCAGAATCGTCCTCGGAAGGTGGGGGTCGACATCAGGGCAGACTGGGGGGTTTCCCCGATGGTGTCGGGCCTCCGTATCCGTAGGCTGGTCACAGGCGTCCACCGACGTCTGTGACCAGCCTGGCTCGCCCCACCAGCCGACGAACAGAGGACCCGTGATCGAGGCCGTTTCGACCTTCCTGGAGAACCTGGAGACCTGGGTCCTCGCTCTCGCGGCGTCCGCCTGGATCTACCCCGCCCTGTACGCCTTCGCGACGATCGACGGGTTCTTCCCGCCGATCCCCAGCGAGTCCGTGGTCATCACGCTCGCCGTCGCCGCCAGCGCGTCGGGCAACCCGAACCTCGTGCTCGTCCTGGTGATCGCCGCGCTCGGAGCCTGGACGGGGGACCAGATCGCCTACGCGCTGGGTCGCACGGTCGGGACCGAACGCTTCCGCTTCCTGCGGACCGTGCGGGGGCGCAAGGCCGTCGCCTGGGCAGACCAGGCGCTCAAGGCGCGCGGTGCCGCGTTCATCCTCGCGGCCCGCTACGTCCCGATCGGCCGCGTCGCGGTCAACATGACCGCGGGCGCCGTCGGGTACCCCCGTCGCCGCTTCATGGCCTACTCCGGGATCGCCGCCGCCACCTGGGCGGTCTACTCGGTGATCATCGGCCTCGTCGCCGCGCAGTGGCTGGGGCACCAGCCGCTCCTCGCCATGGTGATCGGCGTGTTCATGGGCGTTCTGTCCGGCGTGGTCGTCGACCGCGTGATGAACAGCATGGCGCGCCGCCGCCGCGCACGGGAGGCAGCCCGCGACGCCGCCGTGGCGACCCCCCTCCACGGCGGGTCGGCCGACCGGTCGGTCGCGACGTCGTCGGGCCTCGACGACGACGAGGACGCGGTCCGCCGCGCCTGCTGACCCCCCGCAGCGCCGCCCGCGGCAAGGGTCAGACCTTGCGCAGGCGCGCGCGCTGGACCGAGTGGTCCGACCCCTTCGTGAGCACCAGCGTCGCGCGCCCGCGGGTCGGCAGGATGTTCTGCTCGAGGTTCGGCGCGTTGATCGAGTCCCAGATCGACTTCGCCTTCTCGACGGCCTCCTCGTCGGTCAGCGTCGCGTAGCGCTTGAAGTACGACTCGGGGCGCGCGAACGCCGTCCGCCGCAGCGACAGGAAGCGGTCCACGTACCACTGGCGGATGTTGCGCGTGCGCGCGTCGACGTAGATCGAGAAGTCGAAGAAGTCGCTCACCGCGACCGTGGACTCGTCCGACGGGCCGGGCCGCGCCGGCTGGAGGACGTTGAGCCCCTCGACGATCAGGACGTCCGGCTTGCGGACGACCGTCTCGGCACCCGGGACGATGTCATAGGTCAGGTGGTCGTAGACCGGGCTGCGGACCTCGGGCGCGCCGGCCTTGACCCGCGACAGGAAGCGGATGAGCGCACGCCGGTCGTACGACTCGGGGAAGCCCTTGCGCTCCATGAGCCCGCGGCGCGCGAGCTCGGCGTTCGGGTAGAGGAAACCGTCGGTCGTGATGAGCTCGACGCGCGGTGTCTCCGGCCAGCGGGCGAGCATCTCGCGCAGGACCCGGGACGTCGTCGACTTGCCCACGGCGACCGACCCCGCGACCCCGATCACGTACGGCGTGCGCGTCGAGTTCTCCCGCAGGAACGTCGACGTGGCCTCGTGCAGGCCGCTCGTCGCGGTGACGTACAGGTTCAGCAGCCGCGAGATCGGCCGGTAGATCGCGTCCACCTCCGCCAGGTCGATCGGGTCGCCCAACCCGCGCAGCTTGACGACGTCGGCGTCCGTCAGCGGCAGAGGCGTCGACTCGGAGAGCTTGCTCCACGCCGCACGGTCCAGGTCGACGTAGGGCGACGTCGGCGCGAGATCGGGCAGGCGTCCGGAGCCGGGCGCGGCGTCCTGGCCGCTCGCAGGGGAACCCTCGAGCGGAGGGACGGGCAGGTCGGAGGAAGGAACCACTCGGACGATTCTGCCGGACTCCGGGGCGCACCGTGAACACGAAGACGCTGGACCGCTAACAAAGAACCGCGAGATGTCGCGGCTGCGAAGGCCCCAGGACGTCCGGCTAGACTCCGAGACCATGTGTGGAATCGTGGGTTACGCAGGCCCCTCAGAAGCGTCGGGGCGACCCCTCGACGTCGTCCTCGAAGGACTCGGAAGGCTCGAGTACCGCGGCTACGACTCGGCCGGGGTCGCGCTCGTCGCGCCCGACCAGAGCACCGTCGCGACGGCCAAGAAGTCCGGCAAGCTCGTCAAGCTCGTCGACGAGCTCCAGGCCCGGCCGCTGCCCGCGGCCACCGCGGCGATCGGGCACACCCGTTGGGCGACCCACGGCGCGCCGAACGACACCAACGCCCACCCGCACCTCGCGGACGACGGCCGGCTCGCCGTGATCCACAACGGGATCGTCGAGAACTTCGCCGTCCTCAAGGAGGAGCTGCTCGCCGACGGCGCCACGTTCCTCTCCGAGACCGACACCGAGGTCGCCGCGCAGCTCCTCGCCCGCGCCTACCGGCGCACCGGGAACCTCACCGAGGCCATGGCCTACGTCGCCCGCCAGCTCGAGGGGACGTTCACCCTGCTCGCGGTCCACGCGGACGACCCGACCACCGTGGTCGGCGCACGGCACGACTCGCCGCTCGTCGTCGGGCTCGGCGAGGGCGAGAACTTCCTCGGCTCGGACGTCGCCGCGTTCATCGCGTCGACCAAGGACGCCCTCGAGCTCGGCCAGGACCAGATCGTCACCATCACCCCGGACACCGTCGAGGTCACCGACTTCCACGGCAACCCCGCCGAGGCCACGCGCTTCACGGTCGACTGGGACGCCGCCGCGGCCGAGAAGGGCGGGTTCTCGTCCTTCATGGACAAGGAGATCCACGACCAGCCGCACGCCGTGGGCGACACCCTGCTCGGGCGCACCGACGCCGACGGCCGCCTGGTCCTCGACGACCTGCGGATCGACGAGGCCGTGCTGCGGACCGTCGACAAGATCATCGTCGTCGCGTGCGGCACGGCCGCCTACTCGGGGCACGTCGCCAAGTACGCGATCGAGCACTGGTGCCGCATCCCCGTCGAGGTCGAGCTCGCGCACGAGTTCCGCTACCGCGACCCGATCGTCGACGAGAAGACCCTCGTCGTGGCCGTCACGCAGTCCGGCGAGACCATGGACACCCTCATGGCCGTGCGGCACGCTCGCGAGCAGGGCGCCAAGGTCATCTCGATCGTCAACACGCACGGGTCCACCATCCCGCGCGAGTCCGACGCCGTCCTGTACACCCACGCCGGCCCCGAGATCGCCGTCGCCTCGACCAAGGCGTTCCTCTCGCAGATCACCGCGGCCTACCTCCTGGGTCTGTACCTCGCCCAGCTGCGCGGGAACAAGTTCCCCGACGAGATCCGCGAGATCCTCGACGACCTGCGCGAGATGCCCCGCAAGATCCAGACCGTGATCGAGCGCGGCGAGTACGTGAGCGCCGTGGCCCGCTCCATGAAGGACGCCACGTCCGTCCTCTTCCTGGGACGCCACGTCGGGTTCCCGGTCGCGCTCGAGGGCGCTCTCAAGCTCAAGGAGCTCGCGTACATCCACGCCGAGGGCTTCGCCGCGGGCGAGCTCAAGCACGGCCCCATCGCGCTCATCGACGAGGGCCAGCCGGTCTTCGTCGTGGTGCCGTCGCCGCGCGGGCGCGACTCGCTGCACTCCAAGGTCGTCTCCAACATCCAGGAGATCCGTGCGCGCGGCGCGCGGACCCTCGTGATCGCCGAGGACGGCGACGACGCGGTGCTGCCCTACGCCGACGAGATCTTCTGGATCCCGCAGTCGCCCACCCTCATGTCGCCGCTGCTCGCGGTCGTCCCGCTGCAGATCTTCGCGATGGCCCTCGCCACGGCCAAGGGGCTCGACGTCGACCAGCCGCGCAACCTCGCGAAGTCGGTCACGGTCGAGTAGTCGCTCGTCCCTGCCTCCCGGAAGCCCACCGCGCCTCGGCGCGGTGGGCTTCCGTCGTCACGGCTGCGGCTGCGGCTGCGGCTCGGGCTCTGCTGCCGCTGCCGCGGCCCGCGTGCGTGGGCGTGGGCGTTGGGCGCGGTCGGGGACCGGACCGTGCGCCGAGGGCAGGGCCGGCGTCGTCGGAGGGGCCCCGAGACATAGGGTGAGCGCATGATCATCGGGGTGGGTATCGACGTGGTGGACGTCGCGCGGTTCATGGACACGCTCGAGCGGACGCCGCGCCTGCGGGAGAAGCTGTTCACTCCGGCCGAGCGGGACCTGCCGGCGTCGTCGCTCGCGGCCCGGTTCGCCGCCAAGGAGGCCATCGCGAAGGCGCTCGGTGCACCCGGCGGCATGCGCTGGCAGGACGCGACGGTCCACCGGGTCGTCGGGGGAGCGCCTCAGGTCGAGATCTCGGGGACGGTCCAGGCGCGCGCGACCGAGCTGGGCATCGCGCGGTTCCACCTGTCGATCTCGCACGACGCGGGGATCGCGTCGGCCATGGTGGTCGCGGAGGGCTGAGGGCTCGTGGCCGTGAGCGGCCGTCGAGCACGAGGTTGCGGTCGTTCTCGACGTCAGGACGACCGCAACCTCGTGCTCGGCACCGGCACGGCCCCGCAGGCACCGAGCCGGCGGAGCGGTCAGCCCTGCAGCGCAGGCACGACCTCGCGCTCGAACAGCTCGATCCCGCTGCGGTCGTACGCGGCCTCGGCGAAGTACGTGATCGCGTAGGTCATGCCCGCGCCCTCGAGCTTCTGGAGGTTCTCGACGATCTGCTCGGGCGTGCCCACGAGCGGGCCCGAGCGGAAGTCGGCGACGGTCTCCTCGGCCTTCGCCGGGACCGTCTTGGCGTAGTGCTCGCCGATCCAGCGCAGGCGGTCCTCGACGTCGGCCTCGGTCGCGCCGATGACGACGTTGTAGTTGGACGAGCGCGTGATGTCCTCGAACGGGCGCCCGACGTCCTCGCAGTGCCCCCGCAGGATCTCCGACTTGCGCGTGAAGCCCTCGAGCCGGCCGTCGAAGTTCGTGTACTGCGCGTGGCGCGCCGCGATGCGCAGGGTCTTCTTCTCGCCGCCGCCCGCGATCCACAGCGGGATGCTGGGGGCGGTGGCGCCGTCGGGGCCCACGCCGTCGAGCACCTGGAGCGGCTGCGGGTGGCACAGCGCGCCGTCGACCTGGAAGTACCGGCCGTCGAGGGTCGCCGAGCCGGTGCGCCACATCTGCTCCATGACCTGCACGCCCTCGTCGAGCGCGCCGAGCCGGTCGCCCGCGCCGGGGAAGCCGTAGCCGTAGGCACGCCACTCGTGCTCGTACCAGCCGGCGCCGATGCCCATCTCTGCGCGGCCGCCGCTGACGATGTCGACGGTCGTCGCGACCTTCGCGAGGTAGGCCGGGTTGCGGTAGGCGATGCACGTGCACATCTGGCCCAGGCGCACGCGCTCGGTCGACGCGGCGAACGCGGCCATGAGGGTCCAGGCCTCGTGCGTGGCCTCGCCCGTGGGTTCCGGGACGGTGTGGAAGTGGTCGTACACCCAGGCCGACTCCCACGCGTGGCGCGAGCCCGGGTGGCGTTCGCCGGCGAGCGCGGTGTCCGCGTGCCGCGCGAGCGAGCGCATGGTCTCCCACTGCTCGGAGGGGTCGATGCCGACGAGGTCCTGACGCCAGCCTTGCGGGATGAAGAGTCCGAATCGCATGGGCGCCAATCTAGCCCGGCGTGCCGGGGGCGCGTCGGAAGGGGCCGCCGCGGTCGGTCCCGACGGGTCGCGGCGGGGCGTGACGCGCCGGGGCGCGGCATCATGGCCCCATGATCGAAGCGTTCACCGCCGCCCAGGTCCGCGCCGCCGAGGAGCCCCTGCTCGCGCAGGGGGTCCCGCTCATGGGCCGTGCGGCGTTCGCGCTCGCGGCGATCACGGCACGGGACCTGCGGGGAGCGGGGCCCGACGGCGCAGCGACGCCCCGGCGCGTGACCGGCAGGCGCGCGGTGCTCCTCGTGGGGTCGGGCAACAACGGGGGTGACACGCTGTTCGCGGGGGCTCACCTGGCCCGGCGCGGGGTCGCGGTGCAGGCCGTGTGCACGACCGGTCGCCCCCATGCCGAGGGGGTGGCCGCGCTGCGTCGCGCGGGCGGGCGGGTCGTGAACGTCGCCGACCTGGGCCTCGCCGACCCGGAGGGGCCCGACGGTTCGGCGCGCTGGTCGCGCGTCGTGCGGGAGGTCCTCGGGGCGGACGTGGTCCTGGACGGTCTGGTCGGGATCGGTGCGGAGGGGGCGCTGCGCGGCGTGGCGGGTGAGCTGGTCGCGGCCCTCGCGGGCGGGTTGGCGGTGCGGTCCCGGGGGGAGCAGGCGGGGGCGGGGCGTCCGTGGGTCGTCGCGGTCGACACCCCGAGCGGCATCGGTGTGGACGACGGCTCGGTGCCCGGACCCGTGCTGCCCGCGGACCGGACGGTCACGTTCGGCGCGGTCAAGCCCGGCCTGCTGCTGCCCCCCGCTGCGCACCTCGCGGGCCGCGTGATGCTCGTCGACGTGGGGCTGGCCGCGCTCGAGGGCCCGGCGGTGCGCCGCCTCGAGCCTGCCGACGTGGCCCGGCGGTGGCCGGTCCCCGGTCCGGCCGACCAGAAGTACACGCGCGGCGTCCTGGGCGTCGTCGCGGGCACGCCCACGTTCCCGGGGGCCGCGGTGCTCGCCGTCACGGCCGCGGTCCGGGCGGGCGCGGGCATGGTCCGCTACGGCGGGCCCGACGACGTCGCGCGCGTCGTCGTCTCGGCGCGCCCCGAGGCCGTGCCCGCCGAGGGCAGGGTGCAGGCCTGGGCGCTCGGCTCCGGTGTCCCGGGCGTGGGGGACGGCGGCGGGCCGGGGGACGCCGGGTCCGCGGACGCCGGGCAGCACGGACGCATCCGGTCCGCGCTCGCGGCGGCGTGCGGCGAGCCGCGGGCGGAGGGCGGCTCGCACGCGGGGCGGGGGGTGCCGGCCGTGGTCGACGCGGGTGCCCTGTCGCTGCTGCCCGACCGTTGCCCGCCCTGGGTGGTCCTGACCCCGCACGCGGGCGAGCTCGCGACCCTCCTGGGGGCGCGCGGGGAGGACGTCGACCGGGCCGCCGTCGAGGCCGAGCCGCTGCGCTGGGCGCGCAGGGCGCACGAGCTCACGGGCGCGACCGTGCTCCTCAAGGGATCCGCGACCGTGATCGTCGGCCCGGACGGGGCGTGGTCGCAGGCCGACGGGCCCGCATGGCTCGCGACGGCCGGCGCGGGGGACGTCCTCACGGGGCTCCTGGGGGCACTGCTGGCGGCGTACGGGGACCGCGTGGTGCAGGAGCCCGGCCTCGCCGCCGAGGTCGCTGCAGCGGCCGCCACGGTCCACGGCCTGGCAGGCGCACGGGCGAACCCCGGCGGGCCCGTCGCGGCGCTGGACGTGGCCGGGGCGCTGCCCGGGGTGGTCGCGGAGCTGCTGCGCGGGCGGGTCGCCCACGGTGACGGACCGGCCCGCCACCCGTGAGCGCGCAGGCCGCCGAGGGGCACGCGAGGTCCGAGAGGCCGAGCACGACGCACGCACGGATCGCGCGGGACCAGGTCGTGGTCGACGGGGACGCCACCGCCGTCCTCGTGGCGCGGTGCCGGGGACTCGTCGACGCGGCCCGGCGGGCCACAGGGCCCCACGGCGCACCCCGGGTGCTCGTCGGGATCGCCGGGGCCCCCGGAGCCGGCAAGTCGACGCTCGCCGCGGCCGTCCTGGCGGCGCTCGCGGAAGACGGCGCACGACCCTCTGCCGACGCGGCCACGGGGCGGCGCCCCGCGCCGCGGCCCGCCGACGCGACGGTCGACGGTGTGCGCGCCGCCGTCGTGCCCATGGACGGGTTCCACCTCGCGGACCCAGAGCTCGGACGACTGGGCCGCCGCGACCGCAAGGGCGCGCCCGACACGTTCGACGCGCACGGCTACGTCGCGCTGCTCGAGCGCCTGCGGCGCCCGCGACCGGGCGTCACGGTCTACGCACCGACGTTCGACCGGGACCTCGAGGAACCCGTCGCGGGGGCGGTCCCCGTCGCCCCCGAGGTCGAGCTCGTGCTGACCGAGGGCAACTACCTCCTGCTCGGTGACGAGCACGACCACGGGCGGTGGAGCCCCGTCCAGGGACTCCTCGACGAGGTCTGGTTCGTCGACCTCCCGGACGAGACCCGCGTCGAGCGCCTGGTCGCCCGGCACGTCCGCCACGGCAGGGCCCCCGCTGCGGCGCGTGCCTGGGTCCTGGGCTCCGACGAGACCAACGCCCGGCTGGTCGCCTCGACGCGGGACCGGGCCGACGTCGTCGTGCGTCCCTGAGCCCCGGGACGCCGCGCCGGCGGCCGCCCGCCCAGGAGCAGCGGCTACCGTGGACGCCGTGCCGACCTCCGCCCCTCACGTCCCGCCGCGCCGTCGGCGCATCCCGTTCCAGCCCCTGCCCGTCCGGGACGGGCTCAACGCGACGCGGGTCGTCCTGCCGGAGAACGGGGACGGCAGCGAGGGGTCGCCGCGCTGGGAGACCGTCCTGGACCACCTGGTCCACCGCTTCCCGGACGACGAGGCACGCCTGCGCGAGAAGGTCGCCGCAGGCGAGGTCGTCGACCACCTGGGACGACCCGTGGACGCGGGCACGCCCTTCGTGCGGCACGCTCGCGTGTTCCTGTACCGGGACCCGCCCGTCGAGACGCGCGTACCTTTCGAGATCGAGATCCTGCACCAGGACGACGACCTGCTCGTGGTCGACAAGCCGCACTTCCTCGCGAGCATCCCGCGCGGTGCGTTCATCGCGGAGTCGGCGCTCGTGCGGCTGCGCCGGGACCTCGACCTGCCCGAGCTCTCGCCCGCCCACCGGCTCGACCGCGTCACGGCCGGGGTGCTCGTGCTGACCGTACGACCAGAGGTCCGCGGTCCGTACCAGACGCTGTTCGCCGAGCGACGCGTGACCAAGGTCTACGAGGCGGTGGCCGGGGTCGACCCCGGGCTCGGGCTGCCGCGCGTGGTGCGCAGCCGCATCCACAAGGAGCGCGGCGTCATGCGTGCCTTCGAGGTACCCGGCGAACCCAACTCCGAGAGCCTCGTCGAGCTCGTGGCCACGCGCGAGGCGGCGCCCGGTGCGCGCGACGGCGCGGGCCCCTCGGGGCAGCTGGGCCTCTACCGCCTGACGCCGCACACGGGCAAGACGCACCAGCTGCGGCTGCACATGAACTCGCTGGGCCTGCCGATCCTGCACGACAACTTCTACCCGACGTTCTACGACGTGCGGCCCGGCGACTTCAGCCGCCCGCTCCAGCTCGTCTCCCGCTCGATCGAGTTCGTCGACCCCCTCAGCGGCAGGCCACGACGCTTCGAGACGACCAGGCCGCTCCAGGAGTGGACCTAGACCCGAGCCCCTCCCCGGGGGCGCGGGTGAGAGAATCGGTGACCGTGAGCCCCTTCAGCGACCCCACGCACGGATACTCAGCCGACGCCGCGCACGGATCCGCGGCAGGTCGGCGCCCCGGCGACTACTACCCGGCCCGCGCGGTGATCGACCTGGGCGCGATCCGCTCCAACGTCGAGTCCCTCGCGGACCACGCCGGCTCGGCCCAGGTCATGGCCGTCGTCAAGGCCGACGCGTACGGCCACGGGCTGCTGCCGAGCGCCCGGGCGGCGCTCGCGGGCGGCGCGACGTGGCTGGGCACGGCCCAGGTCTCCGAGGCCCTCGCGCTGCGCGCGGCCGGCATCGGCCCGGAGCAGGCGCGCATCCTCACGTGGCTCTACGCCCCGGGGGCGCCGCTCCAGGCGCTCGTCGAGGCCGACGTGGACGTCTCGGTGGCCTCTCCGTGGGCGATCGAGGAGGCCGCCGCCGCGGCCCGTGCCGCCGGCCGACCGGCTCGCGTCCACCTCAAGGTCGACACGGGACTGGGGCGCAACGGGATCCTGCCCGACCAGCTTCCCGCCGCGCTCGACGCCGCGCTGCGTGCCGAGGCCGAGGGCGTGCTGCGCGTGGTCGGGGTCTGGTCGCACTTCGCGTTCGCCGACGAGCCGGACCACCCCACGGTCCGTCACCAGGCAGAGGTCTTCGACGAGGCGGTCCGCACGTCGGAGGCCGCCGGCGCCCGGTTCGAGGTGCGGCACCTCGCGAACTCCGCCGCGACGCTCACGAACCCACGCGTGCACTACGACCTGGTGCGTCCCGGCCTCGCGGTCTACGGACTGTCGCCCGTGCCGCAGCTCGGCTCGCCCGACCGCTACGGCCTGACCCCGGCCATGACGCTCGAGGCCGAGCTCGCGACCGTCAAGCACGTCCCGGAGGGGCAGGGCGTGTCGTACGCGCACGCCTACACGACGCCCGGGTCGACGATCCTCGGTGTGGTCCCCCTGGGCTATGCCGACGGCATCCCGCGGCACGCGTCGGGCGCGCTGCCCGAGCGGCCCGGGGGACCGGTGCTGGTCGGCGGCCCGATCGACGAGGCGGGCGGGATCGACGGCACGGGCCGGGTCCTGCACGTCGCGGGCCGCGTCTGCATGGACCAGTTCGTGCTGGACCTGGGCCCGTACGCCGCCGAGCAGGCGGGCGACGTGGTGACGCTGTTCGGCCCGGGAGCGGGGCTCGCGCGCGGCGGGGCACCGACCGCCGAGGACTGGGCGCAGGCCGCCGGGACCATCAGCTACGAGATCACGACGAGGCTGGGGGCACGCGTCCCGCGCGTCTACGTCGGCGGTCCGTCCGACGGCCCGACGGCGGAGCCCGCCCCGGGCGCTCCGGGAACCTCGGGCGGGACGGGCTCCCGCGGGCACGCCGGCCCCGCCGCACCCCACGACCACCGAGACCACGACCAGGAGTGGCTGTCATGACCGACCTGACCTTCGACCTGCCGGACGCGGACGCGACCCGCGCGTTCGGTCTCGCGCTGGCGCGCGAGCTGCGCGCGGGCGACCTCGTGATGCTCACGGGCGACCTGGGCGCGGGCAAGACGACCCTGACGCAGGGGATCGGCGCGGGACTGGGGATCCGTGGTCAGGTGGCGTCGCCGACGTTCATCATCGCCCGCGTCCACCCGCCGCTCGCGGACGGCCCGTACCTGGTCCACGTCGACGCCTACCGGCTCGGGTCGCTCGACGAGGTCGAGGCGCTGGACCTCGACGCGAGCCTCGACGAGTCGGTCACGGTCGTGGAGTGGGGGCAGGACCTCGTCGAGTCGCTCGCGGAGGACCGGCTCGAGATCACGATCGAGCGCCCGCGCGGCAACGCACCCACGGTCGGCGGCGCGGGCGACCGCGACGGCGCGGGCGAGGCCGAGCAGCCTGCCGACGCCTCCGCCCGGGACGACCTCGAGTCACCCGAGGCGGGTGTCCGGCGTGTGACGGTGCGGGCGCTGGGCGACCGGTGGGCCGACTTCGACCGTGCCGCCTCCGCGCTGCGTGCGGCGGTCACGTCGTCCGCGGCGGGCTCCGCAGCCGACCTGGGCGACGGCGGACCGGGCGCGCAGGACCTGGCCGCGAACCCGGCCGCGGAAAAGTAGGCTGGGACCGTGGCAGTTCTCGCGCTCGATACGTCAGCCGCCGTCGCGGTCGCCCTCGTCGGGGACGGCGGTGAACGGCTCGCTGTGCGCACGGCGGACGAGCGCCGTCGGCACGCCGAGACCCTGGCCCCGCTCGTCAGCGAGGTGCTCGCCGAGGCCGGCGTGGACCGTTCCGCGCTGACCGCGGTCGTCGCCGGCACGGGGCCGGCCCCGTTCACGGGGCTGCGCGTCGGGCTCGTGACCGCGCGGACGCTCGCGCTCGCGCTCGGCATCCCCGCGCTCGGCGTCTCGGGGCTCGACGCGATCGCGGCGCAGGCCGTGAGCGACCTGGGCCTCACGCCGGGTGACGAGGTCCTCGCGACGGCTGACGCACGCCGCCGAGAGGTCTACTGGGCGCGCTACCGGGTGGTCGCGCACGAGGGGCCGCACGCGACGCCGGTCGTCGAGCTCCTCGCGGGCCCGGACGTGGGCCCGGCGGCGGGGCTGAGCGACCAGGCGGAGGGGGCCGTGGTCGTGGGGGAGGGCGCGGCGCTGTACCCCGAGCACCTGCCGCTCGCCGAGGACGCGCCCCTCGTGCCGGACGCGACGGTCATGGCTCGGCTCGCGATCGCGCGCCGGGACGCGGGCGTCGAGCAGCCCACCGAGCCGCTGTACCTGCGCCGTCCCGACGTGCAGGAGCCCGCGGCCCGCAAGCGCGCGACCGACGCGCCCCCGGCCCCGAGCCGGAAGGCGGGCGGGGCGTGAGCGCGCACGCGCACTACGAGGTCAAGCTGCGGCCGCTGCGCGCGGCGGACCTGCCGCGCGTCGTGCGCCTCGAGCAGGAGCTGTTCGGCCCGAGCGCCTGGACGTACGGCATGCTCGCCGACGAGCTGGGGGCCCTGGGCCGGTGGTACGTCGCTGCCGAGCCCGTCCGGATCTACGCCGCGGGCCCGCAGGAGCTCGTCGGGTACGCGGGGCTGTGGTTCGACGGCGAGGTCACGCAGATCATGACGATCGGCGTGGACCCGCGGTACCACCACCTGGGGATCGGGTCGGTGCTGCTGACGGCGTTGATCGACCGTTCGCGCCAGGTCGGGGCGAGCGCGGTCCTGCTCGAGGTCGCGGTCGACAACGACGCGGCGCTGGCCATGTACGGCAAGTTCGGGTTCGAGCAGCTCGGCATCCGCAAGCGGTACTACCAGCCCGAGGACGTGGACGCGTACACCATGCGCCTGGAGCTGACGGACGACTCCGCAGCCGAGGACGCCGTGGCCACCGGCCCCGCGGCCGGCACCCTACCCCACGAGCCGGGCGTCGCGTGAGCGCTCGCGACGCGGTGCTCGTCCCGGCGCGCGCGCTGCACGACGAGCTCGCAGCGGGCGGGGACGTGGTCCTGCTCGACGTGCGCTGGGCCCTGGGCGTGAGCGACGGGCACGAGCGGTACCTCGCGGGTCACCTGCCCGGCGCGGTGTTCGTGGACCTCGAGACCGAGCTCGCCGGGCCGCCGTCGCCCGCGCGTGGGCGGCACCCCCTGCCGGACCTCGCCGACCTCCAGGCGGCCGCGCGCCGCTGGGGAGTGCGCTCCGGCTCTCGCGTCGTCGCGTACGACGCGGTCGGGGCCACGTCGGCCGCGCGCGCCTGGTGGCTCCTGCGGTGGGCGGGGCTCACGGACGTCCGGCTGCTCGACGGCGGGATCGACGCCTGGACCGGCGCGGGCTTCCCCCTCGAGGCGGGAGACGTCGTCCCGGTCCCGGGGGACGTCGTGCTGTCGCCGGGCGGGCTCCCCACGCTCACGCCCGACGACGCGGCGCACCTGGCGACGTCGGGCGGCGGGCTGCTGCTGGACGCCCGGGCGGGCGAGCGCTTCCGAGGGGAGGTCGAGCCCGTCGACCCGCGTGCGGGGCACGTGCCCGGCGCGGTGAGCGCGCCCACGACCGGCAACCTGGGGCCCGACGGGCACTTCCTCGACGAGACGGCGCTGCGCGAGCGGTTCGCGGCGCTCGGGGTGCGCTCCGACGGCGCGCAGCAGGTCGGGGTGTACTGCGGCTCGGGGGTCACGGCGGCGCACGAGGTCGCCGCCCTCGCGACGATCGGCGTCGATGCCGCGCTGTACGCGGGATCGTGGTCGCAGTGGTCGAACGACGAGACCCGCCCGGTGGCCACGGGGGCCTGACCGGACGGGTCTCGGGGTCGTGCTCGGCCGCGGGGAGACCGCGGCCGTAGGTGTCAGAGCGTCTGCGACGCCTGGTCGAACGTGAGGCGGGTCTGGCGCGGGTAGGTCGCGCCCTCGCCGGCCGGGGTGCCGACGTTGATGACGACGAGCGACTTCCAGCCGTTCTCGCCGAAGAACTCGGCGTCGATGCCCGCGGCGTCGAACCCGCCCATGGGACCGACGTGCAGACCGGCGGCCCGCAGGCCCACGATGAAGTAGCCGACCTGGATCAGCGCGGACGTGCGGGACATGCCCAGGCGCGTCTCCTCGCCGGCGGCCTCGAAGTTCTCCTTGGCGCCCTCCATGTGCGGGGCGAGGACCGGGAGGAACTCGTGGAAGTTGGGGTCGGCCGCGGCGACGATGGTCAGCGGCGCGGCCAAGGTCTTGGCCTTGTTGCCGTCGGCCATGTGCTCGACGAGGCGCGCACGGGCCTCGGGGTCGCGGACCACGAGGAGGCGCAGCGGCACGGTGTTCATGGCGGTCGGGCCCCAGCGGACCAGGTCGTAGGCGGCCTGGATCTTCTCGTCGGGCACGTCCTCGTCCTCGAACGCGTGCACGGTGCGGGCCTCGCGGAACAGGAGGTCGGCGGTCGAGGCGTCGATCTCGAGCAGGTCGTCGAAGGCGGCGTCGATGGGGGTGAAGGTCTCAGTGCTCATGCGGAGATCAACAGTTGAAAGATCAATCGCTCTTCCCAGCGAGGCCGTGACGTGCGACACATCCTGGTCGGACGCCCCCGTGGGCACCCGGCCGAGGCGGGGCCGGAGCACCAGGACGCGCCCCCGTGCTGCACGACGACCCCCACCGCGCGACTACGCTGGGAACCATGGTTTCTGGCGGTTCCTCTGACACCCTCGGCGCGCCCCTCGTCCTCGGGATCGAGTCGTCCTGCGACGAGACGGGCGTGGCACTCGTGCGCGGTCGCGAGCTCCTGGTCGACGCGGTCGCGAGCTCGATGGACGAGCACGCCCGCTACGGCGGCATCATCCCCGAGGTCGCCTCCCGCGCCCACCTCGAGGCCATGATCCCCACGATCCAGCGCGCGCTGGGCGAGGCCGACGTCGACCTGTCCGAGGTCGACGCGATCGCCGTCACGGCCGGCCCGGGCCTCGTGGGACCGCTCACGATCGGGGCCTCGGCCGCCAAGGCCCTGTCGATCGGTCTGAACAAGCCGCTCTACGGGGTCAACCACGTGATCGGTCACGCCGCGGTCGACGAGCTGGTCCACGGCGAGCTCCCCGAGCGCGTCATGGCTCTCGTGGTCTCGGGAGGGCACTCGTCGCTCCTGCTCGTCGACGACATCGCGACGGACGTGACGGAGCTCGGCTCGACGCTCGACGACGCCGCGGGCGAGGCCTTCGACAAGGTCGGCCGGCTCCTGGGCCTGCCCTACCCGGGCGGCCCGCACATCGACAGGCTCGCGCGCGAGGGCGACCCGACCGCGATCCGCTTCCCCCGCGGGCTCACGGCCCGCAAGGACCAGGACAAGCACGCCTACGACTTCTCGTTCTCGGGACTCAAGACCGCCGTGGCCCGGTGGGTCGAGGCGCGCACCGACAGCGGTCAGGAGATCCCCCTGGCCGACGTCGCCGCGTCCTTCGCGGAGGCCGTCGCCGACGTCCTCACGGCCAAGACCATCGCGGCCTGCCAGCGGCACGGCGTCGAGACCCTCGTGGTCGGCGGAGGGTTCAGCGCCAACTCGCAGCTGCGCGACATGGCTGCCGAGCGCTGCGCCGAGGCCGGGATCGACCTGCGCATCCCACCCATCCGCTACTGCACGGACAACGGCGCGATGATCGCCGCGCTCGGGTCCGCCGTCGTGCGGGCCGGCGTGGCGCCGTCGGGACTGGACATCCCCGTCGACTCCTCGATGCCGCTCACGACCGTCTCGGTCTGAGCCCGCGGACAGCGCCCGCTCAGCGCCCGCTCAGCGCGCCGGGCGCAGCACGAACGTGAACTCGGTCGCGTCGGGCCCGACGTGGTGGCCGTCCTCGTCCTGGACCGCGACCGTCTCGAGGCCGGCCGCCGCGGCCAGCGCCCTGAACCCCTGCTGGGTGTACCAGTGCATCGTCCAGAGGCGCTCCTCGACCGTGCTCGCCCCGTCGACGACCCGCTCGTAGCGCAGCGCGCTGTGCTGGGTCCGCGCGTCCTCGTCGCGCTCCTCGGCCACGACCCCCACCCGCAGGAGGGCGCCGTCCTCGCGCGTCGTCTCGCGGAAGCTGCCGACCGCCTCCGGGGGCGTCGGGGACGGGACGAACAGCGGGACGAGCGCGGTGCCGTCGTCGGTCAGGTGCGACCGGATGCCGCGCAACGCGGCGAGGGCCGTGTCGTCGTCGGCCAGCAGGCAGAACGTCGGCCCCGCGAGGAAGATCGAGCGGTAGGTGTGCGGGAGGTCCAGGGACTCCATGCGCTGGTGGTGGAGCGTCACGTCGAGGCCCTGGACGGCCGCGAGGGTGCGGCACCGCTCGAGCATGTCCGCCGACGAGTCCACACCCTCGACGTCGAGGTCGAGCGCGCGCAGGACCAGCAGGGGGTCCCCGTCGCCGCAGCCCAGCTCGAGCGCGGGCTCGCCCGAGTCGAGCACGAAGCGCGCGTAGCGCTCGGGATCCTCGTAGCCGGACTTCAGGGGAGCGTAGAGCTCGGCGACGATACCCGTGTAGAAGTCCGCAGGATCCATGCGTCCCATGCTCTCAGCGAGGTCGAGACTTTATCGGGAACGCCGCGCGCGGCTCGCCGGGATGGGCGGTCGGTGCGGACCGGTCAGGGCCGGTCTCGAGAGGGAGCAGGACGGTGGCGCGGCTCCCCGACGCCCCGCGCCCCGTCGCGACCGCGGGACGGACGGGGCTCGCGCTTGGCGTGCAGCGCAGGCCGCGTGGCCCTGGCCCCCCGAGCGGTCGGTGACCGGTGCGCGGTGCCGTGCTGCGTCGTCGGGCAGTCCGACGTCAGAGCGGGCGACCCGCCCGCATCTCCGCGACCAGCGCCCGCACCACCGCGTCCAGCTCGCCGCCGTTGCGACGC
Source organism: Oerskovia sp. 140933 (assembly GCF_059651515.1). Taxonomy (NCBI): domain Bacteria; kingdom Bacillati; phylum Actinomycetota; class Actinomycetes; order Micrococcales; family Cellulomonadaceae; genus Oerskovia; species Oerskovia sp. 140933. The sequence continues at coordinate 38,351 of NZ_JAMXIO010000029.1, read as the reverse complement.
GCCACGGCCCGCTGGCGCTGGTACGACGCGCCCCGGCGCAGGATGAGGCGCACGTCGTCGAGCTCGGCGAGGCACCCGAGGCGTGCCGCGACCGGCTCGAGCTCGACCAGCAGCTTGCTCACGGCCTCGGTCACGAGCTCCTCGTTGCCCGCCCGGTCGAGGATGATGATCGCGTCCATGCCGTAGCGCGCCGAGCGCCACTTGTTCTCCTGCGCGAACCACGCCGGGATCGTGGGGAGCTCCTTGCCCTGGTCGAGCAGCGTCGACAGGTGCTCGACCAGGCAGTGGTTGAGCGCGGCGAGCGCCAGGACCTCGGTCAGGTTGGTCGCGCCGTCGCAGATGCGCGTCTCGAGCGTCCCGAAGCGCGGCGAAGGGCGCAGGTCCCAGCGGACCTCGTCGAACTGGTCGATCACGCCCGTGTGCATCATGTCGCCGACGTAGCCCTCGAGCTGCTCCCACGTCTCGAACTGGAAACCCAGACCCGCGGTCGGGAGCTGCTGGAACATGAGCGCGCGGTTGGACGCGTAGCCCGTGTCCTTGCCGCCCCAGAACGGCGACGACGCCGAGAGCGACTGCAGGTGCGCGAAGTACCCGAGCATCGCGCGCGAGATGGGCAGGACCTTGGCGCGGTCCTCGATCCCGACGTGCACGTGCACGCCGTAGATGAGCATCTGCCGCCCCCACCACTGGGTGCGGTCGATGAGGGTCGCGTAGCGCTCCTTGTCGGTGACCTTCTGCTGGGCCCAGCGCGCGAACGGGTGCGTGCCCGCGCTCATGAGCTCGACGCGCAGCGGGTCCGTCAGGACGCGGATCTCCTCGATCGCGGCCTCGAGGTCACGGCCCGCGTCGCCGACCGTGCGGCACACGCCGCTCACGACCTCCACCGTGTTGAGGAGCAGCTCCTGGCGGATGTGCGGGTGCTGCGAGCCGTCGGTGGGCTCGACCGCGTCCAGGACCGTCTGCGCGACCTGGCGCAGGTCGCCCGAGTCCTTGTCGACGAGCGCGAGCTCCCACTCGATGCCGACGGACGAGCGCTCGGACCGGGCGAAGGGAAGGTGCACCGATCAGTCCTTCTCGGGAGACGTGGAGGAGTCCAGGATGCTCGTCCCGTCGGGCCGGGTCAACGGTTCGACGACCAGGACCTGCTGCGAGCCGCCGACCCGGGTCAGGACGACGGTGGCCTCCGCGGTGCCGCGCAGGTCGAGCTGCTTGCGGAGCTGCTCGGGCACCACGGCCGTGCCCCGCTTCTTGATGGTCAGGCGTCCGACGCCCCGCTCGCGCAGGTACGCCTTGAGCCTCTTGAGGCTGAACGGCATGACGTCCAGGACGCGGTACCCGGTCGCGAGATCAGCACTGTCGGCGCTGCCCACGACCGTGCGCGGTGCGGGGTGGTCGGTCGTGACGTACGCGATGGTCCGGTCGAGGAGCCGCCCGCCGAGCTCGGCGGCGGCGTGGGCCACGAGCCCTGCGCGGATGATCGCGCCGTCGGGCTCGTACAGGTACTGCCCGACGGCGCCCACGTCCGGGGTGGGCTCGTCGTCGCCCTGGTCGTGGCGCAGGGTGCGCGACGTCGTGCGCCGGTTGCCGTCCTCGTCGGTCGCGGTGCGCAGCACGAGGGCCGTGCGCCCGGGCCCGTCGGGGGCGAGAGGGCCGAACCACAGCGCGGCCTCGACGACGTCCCCGTCGACCGAGACCCACTGGGTCTCGGCGTCGGTGGGCAGGCCCGCGTGCGGGATGCCGGGGCCGACCTTGATCCCGACGGCGGGGACGACCGAGCGCAGCGCCCACACGTCGTCGAGCGGGGGAGCGTACGAGCGCGGGTCGAAGATGCGCGTGCCCGAGCGCGTGCGGCGCGCGGGGTCGGCGAACACGCCGTCGACGCCCTCGGCGACCAGGTCGATGCTCAGGCCGTCGGCGTGGCGCACCTCGGCCTCGGGGAAGTGACGGAGGTTGACCGTCGCGATCGACGCCGTGACCTCGTCGATGTCCGTCGCGAGGACCTGCAGCCCCGTGCCGGCGAACGTCATGGAGTCGGCACCGATGCCGCACGTGAGGTCGGCCACCTTGGTCACCCCGGCCGCGTGGTAGCGCTGGGCGTGGTGGGCCGCGACCACGAGGCGGGTCGCCTGCTCCAGGCCGTCCTGGGTGAAGAGCATGCCGTCCGCGAACGCGTCGAACTTGAGGTGGGCCTTGGCGCGCAGCCGCGACTGGGTGAGGGCGGCCGCGGCGAGCTCGGGGTCCACGCCCTTGGCCCGCAGCCCTGTCGCGAGCACCATGGCCTGGCTCTCGTCGTAGGGCGGGAGCGCGCTCAGGAGCGACCATCCCGCCGGGCTGAGCAGCTTGGTCAGTGCCGAGGCGTCCATGCGTCGATCTTTCCACGCCCGGCCGCCGTTGGCACTCGCCTTGACCGAGTGCTAATGCGGACCTAGATTGAGCGTAGGTCGTTCGCACCCTCGGGTGCGGGCGACGAGAGCGATACCCACCGGTCCGGCACCCGCGACGACGGACGGCAGGCAGCGCTCGACACCCCAACCGTTGCAGTTCTCACAGCGAAACGGAGGTCCGACGTGTCGGTCCCCATCAAGCCGCTCGAGGACCGGATCGTCGTGAAGGCCCTCGAGGCCGAGACCACGACCGCATCCGGCCTGGTCATCCCGGACACCGCCAAGGAGAAGCCCCAGGAGGGCGAGGTCCTGGCCGTTGGTCCGGGTCGTATCGACGACAACGGCAACCGCGTCCCCCTGGACGTCGTCGTCGGCGACAAGGTCATCTACAGCAAGTACGGCGGCACCGAGGTCAAGTACGGGGGCCAGGAGTACCTGGTGCTCTCCGCGCGCGACATCCTCGCCGTGGTCGTCGCCTGACCCTCTGGTCAGAGGCTGACGTCCAGCAGCTCTGCTGGTGACGAAGGGCCCCGCAACCGTCATGGTTGCGGGGCCCTTCGTCATGTCCGGCGCCGGCCGGATCTCGAGGTCGGCGCGGGCGCCGGGCGGGCGCGTGCGTGGTCTGTGCGCGGGTGGTGGGCCGTGCGCGGGTGGTGCGGACGTCGTGCTCGCGGTCCGGTGGACCTGTGCGACCGGACTGGTGCGACCGGACCGATGCGGCGGGGAGGCTGCCCGGGCGGGCGCCGATCAGCCGGTCTTGGCGACCCCGGCCAGGATGGCGGCGCGCTCGTCCTCGCTGAGGCCGCCCCACACGCCGTAGGGCTCGCGCACCTTCAGGGACTGCTCGCGGCACTGCATCATGACCGGGCACGAGGCGCAGATCGCCTTGGCGGCCTCGGCCCGTCGTCGTCGGGTGGAGCCTCGCTCGCCCTCCGGGTGGAAGAACAGGGTGTCGTCCTGGTCGCGGCACGAGCCCTGGTACTGCCATTCCCACAGTTCCATGACCGGTCCGGGGAGCCTCGAGATCTCTGTCATGCAGGACAACCTACAAGCGTTGCAGAAGTTGTTCAAGTGGCTGACGGGTTCGAGTTTGTGAACCGGTTGCTGGCGGTCTGCATCGTTTTGCCCGCCTGCTGGCGCGAAGTGGCGGTTTCTGGCGGGTGGTTCATCGCGTCAGCGCATCACGGACTGAGACACGCCGCGCCCGAAGTGGCGAGCGGCTGACCCGATCGGCAGAATCGGGTGCATGAATTCACTCCGGTCCGCCCCGAACCCCGGCGGGCCCCGACGGAAGGCGACCGAGGCACCCGCTCTCGCCGTCGCGGCTGTCGCCAAGAGGCTGGGCGTCGCCCCGGCCACCCTCCGCACCTGGGACCGTCGGTACGGTCTCGGGCCCTCCGAGCACACCGCCGGCTCGCACCGGCGCTACACCGCCGACGACGTCGCGCGGCTCGTCATCATGCGCCGCCTGACCCTCGAGGGGGTCGCCCCGGTCGATGCCGCGCGCGCAGCCCTCGACGCCGACGAGTCGGACCTGGCCCTCGAGACAGAGGTCGAGGACGACGGCGCCGACGAGGTCGACGAGGGCGTCCCCGACCAGCCGGCGGCCGACCCCGGGCCCGCGGAGGAGAGCCCGGCAGCGGGAGTCCGCCTCCTGCGCTCGGTCCCGCGGGGCGCGGGCGACGAGCCCGCACCGCTGGGGGCGCCGCGCCCGACGAGCGTGTCCGACGTCGTCGACGCCGCGATCGCGTTCGACCAGAAGCGGTGCGACCAGCTCCTGCGGATCGCGCCCGGGACGGACCCCGGGCAGTGGTGGTCCACGCTCGTCGAGCCTGCGCTGCACCGCATCGCCGAGCGCACCTTCCTCGCGTCGCCGGGGGAGATGCCGGAGGTCGTGTTCAGCAACGCGACCCTGGCCGCGCTGCGCGAGTACACCCAGCACTCGGAGGAGGCGCTCGTCGCAGGCGGCGGCCCGCCCCCCAACCACCCGAGCCGGATGCGACGCATCGTCCTGATCTTCGCCGCCCCCGGTGAGCAGGTGCCGCTCGCGGCGCACGCCCTGGCGGCAGCGCTCGGCGCCCAGGGTGCCATGGCGCGCATCGTCACGGGCTCGGCCACCGCGCACCGTTCGCTCGAGCTCGTCACCATGGTCCGCCCCGCGGCCGTCGCCGTGGTGACCATGCAGCCCAAGCCGGTCCTCGACGTCGTGCACACGCTCCACGAGGCCAACCCGGACCTGCCGATCTTCGTGGGGCTCGCGAGCGACGAGGCCGCCGCCGGCCTGCCGTTCGCCTCGACGGTCCAGCGGGTGCGCAGCTTCCCCGGACTCCTCCACGAGGCCCTCGCCGTCGTACGGTGACGCGCGCCACGCCGGGGTTCCCGGCCGTCCCGAGGGCGGGACGGCCGGGAATACGCCAGAGGCGCTCAGCGTAGAATCTTGATGTGACCGACTCTCTCGCAGCCCCCGCACACGACCCCTTCGGCTTCACCGGACTGACGTACGACGACGTCCTCCTGCTACCGAACGAGACGGACGTCATCCCGAGCGAGGTCGACACGACCGCTCGCCTGACGCGTGAGATCACCATGTCCGCACCGCTGCTCTCCGCCGCGATGGACACCGTGACCGAGTCGCGCATGGCGATCGCGATGGCCCGCCAGGGCGGGATCGGCATCATCCACCGCAACCTGTCGATCGAGGCGCAGGCCAAGGAGGTCGACCTGGTCAAGCGCTCGGAGTCCGGGATGATCACCGACCCGGTCACGGTCGGCCCCGAGGCCACGCTCGCCGAGCTCGACGCGTTGTGCGGCCAGTACCGGGTGTCGGGTCTGCCGGTCGTCGAGCCCGACGGCAAGCTCGTCGGCATCATCACGAACAGGGACCTGCGGTTCGTCAACCCCGCGGACTTCGCCGAGCGGCGCGTGTTCGAGATCATGACGCCCATGCCTCTCGTGACGGCGCCGATCGGCATCGCGCGCGACGACGCCGCGGCGCTGCTCGCCAAGCACAAGATCGAGAAGCTGCCGCTCATCGACGCACAGGGCCGTCTGGGTGGTCTGATCACGGTCAAGGACTTCGTCAAGACCGAGCAGTACCCCGGCGCGACCAAGGACGCCGAGGGGCGCCTGCGTGTCGGTGCCGCGATCGGCTTCTTCGGTGACGCCTGGGCGCGCGCGACCGCGCTCGCGGAGGCCGGGGTCGACGTCCTGGTCGCGGACACGGCCAACGGCCACGCCCGTCTTCTGCTCGACATGATCCGCAAGCTCAAGGCCGACCCGGCGTTCAAGGACGTGCAGGTCATCGGTGGCAACGTCGCGACCCGCGCGGGCGCGCAGGCGCTCGTCGACGCGGGCGCGGACGGCGTCAAGGTCGGCGTCGGGCCGGGCTCGATCTGCACCACGCGCGTCGTCGCGGGTGTCGGTGTCCCGCAGGTCACCGCGATCTACGAAGCCTCGCTCGCGTGCCGCCCGGCAGGGGTCCCGGTCATCGGCGACGGCGGGCTGCAGTACTCGGGTGACATCGCCAAGGCGCTCGTCGCGGGGGCGGACACGGTCATGCTCGGGTCGCTCCTCGCGGGCTGCGACGAGAGTCCCGGGGACCTCGTGTTCGTCAACGGCAAGCAGTACAAGCTCTACCGCGGCATGGGCTCGATCGGGGCCATGGCCTCGCGCGGCAAGAAGGCGTCCTACTCCAAGGACCGCTACTTCCAGGCCGACGTCGCGAGCGACGACAAGATCGTGCCCGAGGGCATCGAGGGCCAGGTGCCCTACCGCGGCCCGCTCGGCGCGGTCGCCCACCAGCTCGTCGGCGGTCTGCACCAGTCGATGTTCTACGTCGGCGCGCACACCATCCCCCAGCTCCAGGAGCGCGGGAAGTTCGTGCGCATCACGCCGGCAGGGCTCAAGGAGTCGCACCCGCACGACATCCAGATGACGGTCGAGGCGCCCAACTACACGGGACGCTGACGACCCACCCGCCCGGGCCCCACGGGCCGCGGTGGGCGGGGACGGCAGGACGGGCGGGACCCCACGTGGGGTCCCGCCCGTCCGTCGTGCGTGCGGGGCGGCTCAGTCGCGGAAGGTCTCGATCCGCGCGCCGAGCTCGATGAGCCGCTCCTGGAGCTGCTCGTAGCCGCGCGAGATGATGTCGACGTTGCGCAGCACCGAGGTGCCCTTGGCGGCGAGCATCGCGAGGAGGATCACGACGGCGGGGCGCAGCGCGGGCGGGCAGCTCACCTCGGCGCCGGACCAGCGGGTCGGGCCCGTGATGTCCAGGCGGTGCGAGTCGAGCAGCCGGACGTCGGCGCCGAGCCTGGTGAGGTCCGTCAGGTGGATGGCCCGGCCCTCGTACACCCAGTCGTGGATGAGCGTGTGACCGCTCGCGCACGCCGCGATCACGGCGAAGAACGGCAGGTTGTCGATGTTGAGCCCGGGGAACGGCATGGGGTGGATCTTGTCGATCGGGGCGTGCAGCTCGCTCGGGTGGACCGTGACGTCGACCAGCCGCGTCCGGCCGTTGAGGGCCAGGTACTCCGGGGTGAGCGAGTAGCGCAGGCCCATCTCGGAGAGGGTCGCGAGCTCGATCTCCATGAACTCGATCGGCACGCGCGCGACCGTGATCTCGGAGTTCGTGACGATGCCCGCGGTCAGCAGGCTCATGGCCTCGACGGGGTCCTCGGACACCGCGTACTCGACGTCGGCGTCGATGTCGGTGCGCCCGTGGATCCGCAGGGTCGTCGTGCCGATGCCCTCGATGCGGACGCCCAGGAGCTCCAGGTAGAAGCAGAGGTCCTGGACCATGTAGTTGGGGCTCGCGTTGCGGATCGTGGTCACGCCGTCGCGCGACGCAGCGGCCATGATCGCGTTCTCGGTCACCGTGTCGCCGCGCTCGGTGAGGACGACCCGCAGGTCTTCGGTGCCCGGCCCGGCGACGGTGGCCTCGTAGTTGCCGGAGGCCGCGGTCACGGACAGGCCGAACGGGCGCAGCGCGATCATGTGGGGTTCGACGGTCCGGGTGCCCAGGTCGCAGCCTCCGGCGTAGGGGAGCGAGAACTCGCTCTCGAGTCCCAGGAGCGGGCCGAGGAACATGATGATCGAGCGGGTCCGGCGGGCGGCGTCGACGTCGATCGAGGCGAGGTCGAGGTGCTCGGGGACGACGATCTCGAGGTCGCGGCCGTCGGGCGACCACGTGGCCTGGACGCCGATGCTGCGCAGGACGTCGACGATGCGGTCGACCTCGACGATGCGCGCGACGCGGCGCAGGGTGGTGCGCCCACGGTTGAGGAGCGAGGCGCACAGGAGGGCCACGGCCCCGTTCTTCGAGGAGTTGACCTCGATGCGTCCGGAGAGCTCGTGGCCGCCGCTCACACGCAGGTGCGAGTGCTTGGGGGCGCCGAACGTGATGATCTCGGAGTCGAGGGCGGCGCTGATCCGGGCGAGCATGTCGAGGCTCACGTTCTGGGAACCCTGCTCGATCCGGTGGATCGCGCTCTGGCTCGTCCCGAGGCGTTCGGCGAGCTGGGCCTGGGTGAGGCCCTTGTTCTGACGCGCGCCGCGGATGAGCGCGGCGACCTGTGCGAGGTGCTGGGGTGCTTCGTCGACCATGGTCATGAGCCGACGATAACTCATGGATGAGATAGAGGCGCGACGATCCTGGGCCGCTGGGCGGGCTTCACGGGATCATCACGGGCGCCCCATATGTTCTATGAGTTCTCCGGTGGTCGACCTGGCCGCGCGGGGGTGGTCGCCGCCGCGGCTCAGGAGGGCCAGGCGGTGCTGGCCCCGGCGCCCACGTACCCCTGGCCCGCGCGCCAGCTGTTGAAGTTCTCCGCCCAGGCCCGGTGGGCATGGATCTGCCGGCGGTGCAGCGCGTCCAGGTCCTGCGCGGCGATCTCCGGGAACGCGCGGGTCATGGCCTCGAGCACGTCGAGCGTCGCGAGCACGTCGACGTCCGCCGTGTGGAGGTTGCCGCTGTCGAGGACGCCGTAGTGCGCGCAGAGGTCGCCGAGCTTGCGCTTGCCCTTGCGGAAGCGGTCCAGCGAGCGGTCGAGGACCAGCGGGTCGATCACGGGGGTGACCTCGCGGCCCAGGCGAGCAGCCAGGGTGGGGAGCGCGTGCCGCGTCAGCTCGGCGTCGAGCAGGGACAGGTCGAAGGCCGCGTTGAACGCGACGACCGGGACGCCGATCGCGAGGTCGGCGGCGATGAGCGCGGCGATCTCCTCGAGGGCCGGGCCAGGGGCCGCGCCGTGCGCGACCGCGTGCTCGGTCGAGATGCCGTGGATCGCGGCGGCCTCCTCGGGGATGGGGACGCCGGGGTCGATGAGCCACGTCCGCACCTCCGTGCTCTCGCCCGGGACGCGCCGGACGAGGGCGGCGGTCACGATGCGGTCGTTCGTGACGTCGACCCCGGTGGTCTCGGTGTCGAAGCCCAGCAGGGGTCCGGTGGTCCAGCTCATCGTCGTGCTCCTCGCAGTCGTCCTGCGGGCCGGCCCGGCTGCGCTCACCGTCCCCGACCCTCCTGGTCTCTGGCCGCGAGCATGCCAGCGGCCACTGACACGCCCGGGCGGTCGCCCGGAGGGCTTCTGGACGACCCGGCCGCGCCCCGACCGCGCCCCGACCGCCCCCCGGCCGGGCCCCTCGCTGGCAGCGGGGACCGGGCCGGGGCCGTCGGTGGCCCGGGTGGACGCCGGGGGTCCATCCGGCGGCACGCGCGGGCGGACCCCACCCCGGGGCCGGTATCCTCGTCGGGTGAGCAACGAGATCGAGATCGGTCGTGGCAAGCGCGGACGGCGCGCCTTCTCCTTCGACGACATCGCCGTGGTCCCCTCCCGGCGTACGCGTGACCCGGAGGACGTGTCGGTGGGGTGGCAGATCGACGCCTACCACTTCGACCTGCCGATCCTGGCGGCCCCCATGGACTCCGTGATGAGCCCGGCGACGGCGGTGGCCCTCGGCAACGCGGGTGGCCTGGGGGTCCTCGACCTCGAGGGCCTGTGGACGCGCTACGCGGACCCGGAGCCGATCCTCGCGGAGATCGCGACGCTCGACTCCGCGAGCGCGACGCGCCGCATGCAGGAGGTGTACGCCGAGCCCGTCAAGGCCGAGCTGATCACCCAGCGCCTCAAGGAGGTCCGGGAGTCCGGCGTCACGGTCGCGGGCGCCCTGTCGCCGCAGCGCACCCAGGAGTTCTACAAGACGGTCGTCGACGCCGGGGTGGACCTGTTCGTCATCCGCGGCACCACGGTCTCCGCGGAGCACGTGTCGGGCAACGCCGAGCCGCTCAACCTCAAGCGCTTCATCTACGAGCTCGACGTCCCCGTGATCGTCGGCGGCGCCTCGACCTACACCGCGGCGCTGCACCTCATGCGCACGGGGGCGGCCGGTGTGCTCGTCGGGTTCGGTGGCGGCGCGGCGCACACGACGCGCGTGAGCCTCGGTATCCACGCGCCCATGGCGACCGCGGTCGCGGACGTGGCCGCTGCGCGTCGCGACTACCTGGACGAGTCGGGCGGCCGGTACGTGCACGTCATCGCCGACGGCGGCGTCGGGCGTTCGGGCGACCTGGTCAAGGCGGTCGCGTGCGGTGCGGACGCCGTGATGCTCGGTGCCGCGCTCGCGCGTGCGACCGAGGCGCCGGGCAAGGGCTGGCACTGGGGCTCCGAGGCGCACCACCCGCAGCTGCCGCGCGGCGAGCGCGTGAGCGTCGGGACGGCGGGCACGCTCGACGAGATCCTGTTCGGCCCGGGCCGTCAGGCCGACGGCACGCTCAACCTCGTGGGCGCGCTCAAGCGCGCCATGGCGACGACGGGCTACTCCGACCTCAAGGAGTTCCAGCGCGTCGAGGTCGTCGTCTCGCCGTACCAGCCGCGCTGATGGCTCCGGGGCGCATCCGTGACGGGGTCGGTCTGACGAACGCCCTCGGCGCGGGTGCGCCCGCGGCGCCCGCCGGGGACGCGGACGGTCCGCTGGTCGGGCCGTTGCGCGTCGGTGGCGTCGACTTCCGCGAGGTCGCTGACGACGACGTCGAGCAGGTCGTCGCGCTGTGGGACGCCTGCGGTCTGGTGCGCCCCTGGAACGACGCGCTGCGGGACGTGGCGGACGCGCGGAGCAACCCGACCTCGACGGTCCTCGTCGCGCACGGCGCGGCGGCCGGGGACCACGGCCCCGGGTCCGCGGTCGGCCCCGGGGCCGTGGTCGCGACCGTCCTGGCGGGCTTCGACGGGCACCGCGGCTGGATCTACTACCTCGCGGTCACGCCTGCCCTGCAGGGGACGGGCCTCGGCAGGGACGCGGTCGTGGCCGCGGAGGCATGGCTCGCGACGCAGGGGGTCCGCAAGGTGCGCCTCATGGTGCGCTCGACCAACACGCAGGTCCTCGGGTTCTACGAGCGGCTCGGGTACACCGACGCCGAGTGCACCGTCCTGGGGCGCGACCTCCCCTGAGACGCCGAGGGGTCCGTGCGTCAGATGGTCGACCAGCCGCCGTCCGACATGAGGAGCGCGCCGTTCACGTTGGCCGAGTCCTCGGACAGCAGCCACGTGATCGAGGCCGCGAGCTGCTCGGCGGTCGCGGGGGCGGGGACGGTCGCCTGCATGATCGGGCCCAGGCGCTTGGCGCCGAGCTCCGAGCGGAACGGGGCCTCGATGTTGGTGGCGACGGCGCCGGGGGCGACCGCGTTGACGCGCACGCCCGCGGGGCCGTAGAAGAGCGCGGTGCTCTTGGTGAGCCCCACGACCGCGTGCTTGGAGGTCGCGTAGGGCGTGCCGGAGGCGCCGGCGCGGATGCTGGCCTCGCTCGCGACGTTGACGATCCGGCCGTGGCCGGCCTCGACCATCGCGGGCAGGACGGCGCGCATGAGCTTCATGGGGGCCGTCACGTTGATGCGCATGACGCGCTCCCACAGGGCGTCGTCGATCTCGGCCGTGGGGACGAACGAGTCCATGATCCCGGCGTTGTTGACGAGGCCGGTGATGCGGCCCTCGCCGGCCTCGACGATGCGGGCGATCACGGCGTCGTCGGACACGTCGCCGACGACGGTCGTCAGCGGGGCGTCGCCGACCTCGGTGGCGAGCGCGTCGAGCCGGTCGCCGTCGAGGTCGCTCGCGATGACGCGGGCGCCCTCGGCGAGCAGCCGGGTCGCGGTCGCCTTGCCGATGCCGGAGCCTGCGCCGGTGACGACGACGGTGGCGCCGGAGAAGCGGTTCGGGATGGTCGACGTGGTCATGGTGGGTCCTTCCGCCGGGTGGGGGGTGCCTGGATGTGGCTCCTGCTACCTTTCTAGCACCGAGTGCCATAAATATGGTGGACAGGAGATGTGATGTCGCAGACACCAGCGCGCCGGGGGCGTCCGGTCACGGTCGACCGCGTCGAGGTCGCCGCCACGGCCCTGCGCCTGTTCACCGAGCACGGGTTCGGGAACGTCACGATGGACGACGTCGCGAGCGCGTGCGGGGTCGCCCGGCGGACCCTCTTCCGGCTCTTCCCGTCCAAGGCCGCGATGGTCTGGGGCGGCTCGGGCGAGGCGCGCGACACGATCGCCGACGCCCTCGCGGCCGCAGGGCACGTGGGCCTGCCCGAGGCCTTCGACGTGGTCCGCTCGGCGTTCGTCGCCTCGTCGACGTTCCCGGCCCCGGCGCTCGAGGTCACGCGCCAGCGCCTCCGGCTCATCGCGGCCGACGACGAGCTGCTCGCGTGGGGCACCGCACGCATCGGGACCTCGACAGCGCTCGTCGAGGCGTTCCTGACCCGTGCCCAGGGGACGGCGCACCCCTCGCTGCACGTCCGGTCGTTCGCCGCGGCGTGCTCCGCGGCGAACTTCGCCGCACTCGTCTGGTGGGCCCAGGAAGCGCCCGACGACGACCCGGCCGGGGTCGTGGACGACGCGCTCTCGGCCCTGGTCGACGGCGCCCGGACCTGGGCCGTCCCCGGCTGAGGCCGCGGGGTCGCTGCCGGCCGGCGGCAGGTCCCGACGGTGCCGCCACCCCTGCCTGCCTGCGCGAGCGCCCGCCCCGGTGCACCGACGGGACCTTCCCAGGGGGATTGTGTGAAGGATGTTCTGCCCGGGGGTACCGCCGCGTAACCTGTCACGCATGGCAAGCGAAGCAACGGACGGCAGCCAGGGCGGCAGCGCCGCCATCGACGGCCTTCTCGACCCGGAGCACCCCTCCGCGACCTACGTCCTGGAGCCCGACGTCGTCGCTCCCCTCGTGGCCCGTGTCGTCACCTCCCACGCCGCGGGCGAGCACCGTTCGCTCCTGCCGTTCACGGGAGCGCCGCTCGCGGCGCTGCCGCTGTCCTCGGTCGAGGACGTCCGGTCGGCGGTCGAGCGCGCGCGCCGGGCGCAGCGCTCGTGGGCGCACACCACGGTCGCGGAGCGCTCCGCGGTGCTCCTGCGGTTCCACGACCTGGTCCTGGAACGGCAGGCCGAGGTCCTGGACCTGCTGCAGATGGAGACCGGCAAGTCGCGTCGCAGCGCGTTCGAGGAGGTCGGCGACGTCGCGCAGGTCACGCGGCACTACGGCGTGCGGGCCGCGCACTACCTGGCCGAGCGCCGCGTCCCGGGCATGCTCCCGGTCCTGACCCGGGCGAGCGTGCACCGCCGCCCGGTCGGCGTGGTCGGTGTGATCGCGCCCTGGAACTACCCGCTGACCCTGGTGCTCGCGGAGGCCCTGCCCGCCCTCGTCGCGGGCAACGGCGTGGTCGCCAAGCCGGACCCGCAGACCACCCTGACCGCGCTCTGGGCGGCCGAGCTCCTGGAGGAGGCGGGCCTGCCCGGGGACCTGTTCCTGGTCGTGGCGGGTGGCGGGGAGATCGGGTCGGCACTGACCGGGCTCGTCGACCACATCGCGTTCACCGGCTCGACCGCGACGGGCCGCAAGGTCGCCGCGCAGGCGGGGGAGCGGCTCATCGGGACCACGCTCGAGCTGGGCGGGAAGAACCCGCTGTACGTCGCGGCCGACGCCCACGTGCCGTCGGCGGCCCAGGGCGCGGTGCGTGCGTGCTTCTCCAACAGCGGCCAGCTCTGCGTGTCGGTCGAGCGCCTGATCCTGCACGAGGACATCGCCGAGGAGTTCCTCGACGCGTTCGTGCCCCTCGTGCGCGAACTGCGGCTCGGCACCGCGCTCGACTACTCGGTGGACATGGGGTCCCTCACGTCGCAGGCGCAGCTCGACCGGGTGGTCGCACACGTGGACGACGCGCTGTCCCAGGGCGCCAGGGTGCTCGCGGGTGGTGTGCACCGGGCGGACATCGGCCCGTTCTTCTACGCGCCCACGGTCCTCGACCACGTGCCGCCCACCGCGGTGTGCGCACGGGAGGAGACGTTCGGTCCGGTCGTGACCGTGACCCGGGTACCGGACGACGCGGCGGCGATCCGCGCCATGAACGACTCCGAGTACGGGCTCAGCGCGAGCATCTGGACGCAGGACACGGCCCGGGGACGTCGCCTCGCGGCGCAGGTCGAGGCCGGCGCGGTCAACGTCAACGACGGGTACGCCTCGGCGTTCGGGTCGGTCGCCGCCCCGATGGGCGGTTTCAAGTCCTCGGGGCAGGGTCGTCGTCACGGGCGCGAGGGGATCGAGGCGCTCACCGAGGCCCAGACCGTCGTGGTCCAGCGCGGGGTCTCGCACGGTCTGAGCTTCGACACGCTCTACGCGCAGCCCGCCGACCGGGCCAGCCGCCTGCTCACGACGGCCTTCGGGATCATGAAGCGGCTGCGCCTGCCGTAGCGGGTGCGAGCCCGTGCCACCTCACGGGGCGAGCGACTCCAGGAGGTCCGTCACGGCGGACTCGGTCGCACCGAGGTGCACGGGCTCGCGACCGGACAGGGCGTCCCAGGCGGCCTTGAGCGAGGCCGGGACCTCACGGACCCGGTACGTCACGGCCTTGGCGGGCTCGACGCTCTGCGCCGACACCCCGACCCCCACGGCGTCGATCCCGGCCTGTGCGCACGAGAACAGCGCCCGGGGCAGGTGGTAGTCCTGCGTGAGGACCACGGCGTCGGTGACCCCGAAGACCTGACGGGCCCGGACGCACGTGTCGTGGGTGTCGAAGCCCGCGAAGTCGCGGACCACGCGCTCGGCCGGTACGCCGTGCGCGACGAGCCAGTCGAGCATGGCGGTCGGCTCGTCGTAGTCCTCGCGCGAGTTGTCGCCGCTCACCAGGATCACCTCGACCGTCCCGCGCTCGTACAGCTCACGGGCGGCGTCGAGGCGCCGCGTCAGGTAGGTGGACGGCGTCCCGTCGGGGCGCAGGCCCGCCCCGAGGACCAGGGCGACCGGTCGTGCGGGGACGTCCTCGACGCCCGGGTGCACGCGGAGCCGTCCGCCGACCTGGACCCAGGCGAGCGGTGCCACGAGGACGAGGACGAGCGCGACCGCGCCGACGAGCAGCGTCCGGCGCCGTCCGCCCCGACCGGCGCGGGCCCGCCGCCGGCCAGCTGGTCGGCCTGCGGGCGGCGTGACCGCCTGGTCCCCGACGGACGTCGCGCTCGTCCGGCCCGTCCCGTCGACGGGCTCCGGGGGAGTGGCCCGGCTGATCCCCTGCTCGCTCATGCGCGGGAGCCTAGCGGCGCGCGTGGTCCTCGGAGGCCGGGTCCGGTGCGGTGAGACCGGCGAGCTCGGCCCGCAGGTTCTTCTCGGCACGAGCCTGCCAACGTTCGCGCCCCACAGGCGTGCGGAACAGCGAGGGGAGCGCGAGGAGCTGCTCGAGCACCGCGGCCCGCCCGGCCCGGAACTGCTCGTCGGGCACGTGCGCGTACTCGGCGCGGACCTGCCGCACGTAGCGGGCGTAGCGGTCCGGCGTGCTGCCGAGGATCGCGAGGTCGGCGTCGCACACGAGGGCGCCCGCCGCGTCGTCGGGCGCCGGGTCGTGCGTGGCAGTGAGGCGCACGAGGCGCGCGACCTCCGCGACGTCGTCGGGCGTCAGCCGCGGCCCGGAGCGCGACGGTCCCGGGGTGGGCGGCGGCGTCGGGCCCGGGACGAGCGGGGACAGCCGCGCGACCGCGAGCAGCGCCGACCCCTCCTCGTCCTGGCCCGCGACGCCCTCGTGGACCGCGTCGTGGAACCACAGGGCGAGCTGCGCGCGCAGCGACGTGCCCGACGGCGGAGCCTCGCCCGGGGAGGGCACGCCCGGCGGGCGGTCCTCCAGGACCGCGAGGGAGTCGAGCACGTGCACCAGGTGCGCGGGCCCGTGGTAGACCCGGTGCGGCTCGTGCCAGCGCTCGACGAGCTCCTCGCCCACCACGCGCGCGCCGGGGACGCCCGGCAGCAGCGCGCCCCACCGGTCGAGGAGGGCGGCCGCCTTGGCCGCACCACGCTCGTGCGCCGGGACGCGCAGCCCCGAGGCGCGCAGGCGCCGGATCAGGTCCCGCCCCGAGACGTCCTGCGCACCCGCCGCCACGCAGTCCGCGTGGCGCTCGGCCGGGACGTCGTAGTGGTCGAGGTCGAACGCGCGCCGCCCCAGCCCCAGCCGCGCGGCGAACTCGTGCAGCTCCTCGATCGAGGAGTCCGAGACGAGGTGGGACCAGAGCGTCCCGTGGGCAGGCCACGTGGGCGGGTCGATGAGAAGAGCCACGCCTCGACCCGAGAGGGTCGAGGCGTGGCTCGGGTCGTGCGGTGCTGCGGTCAGGACTCCGGGGTGGCCTCGGGCTCCGCGGGACCCTGCGCGTCGGGAGCGGCCTCGGGCTCGGCCGCCCCGGTGGCCGCACCTGCGGTCGGCGCCGCCGGCGGGAACGTCACGGGACGCCCGGCCTTCTCGGTCTCCTCCACGATCTCCACGCTCAGACGGGCGATCGCGAGCTCCTCCATGGTCGGCACGACCATGACGAGCGTGCTCGTCCAGTCGGGCGAGATGACGCGCGGCTCCTTGCTGCGGACCGCGTTGCGCTCGGGGTCGACCGCGATGCCGAGGCCCGCGAGGCCCTCGACGACCTGGGCGCGGACGATGTCGTCGTTCTCGCCGACACCGGCCGTGAACGCGATGACGTCGATGCGACCCAGCACGGCCATGTACGCGCCGATGTACTTGCGCAGACGGTGGATGTACACGTCGAGCGCGAGCCTCGCGTCCTCGTCGCCCGCGGCGATGAGCTCGTGCAGCGCACGGAAGTCGTTCTCGCCCGCGAGCCCCTTGATGCCCGAGCGCTTGTTGAACAGGTCGTCGAGCTCGTCGATCGACATGTTCGCGTTGCGGGCCAGGTGGAAGATCACCGCCGGGTCGATGTCCCCGGTACGGGTCCCCATGACGAGGCCCTCGAGCGGGGTCAGCCCCATCGACGTGTCGACCGCGACACCGCCGCGCACGGCCGAGGCCGACGCGCCGTTGCCGAGGTGCAGCACGATGATGTTGAGGTCCTGCAGGCGGCGGCCCAGGACGCGCGCGACCTTGCCCGAGACGTAGTGGTGGCTCGTGCCGTGGAAGCCGTACCGGCGCACGCCGTACTTCTTCGCGGTCTCCTTCTCCAGGGCGTACGTCGAGGCCGCCTCCGGCAGCGACGAGAAGAACGCCGTGTCGAACACCGCGACGTGCGGGACGTCCGGCAGGAGCTCGCGGGCGACCGAGATGCCCGTGACGTTCGCCGGGTTGTGCAGCGGCGCGAGGGGGGCGAGCTCCAGGATCTGCCGCTCGACGTCGTCGTTCACCAGGACCGGGCGGGAGAACGTCGCCCCGCCGTGGACCACCCGGTGACCCACCGCGTACACGTTGGCGTCCGCGAGCCGGGGGCCGACGTCGTCGAACAGCGACAGCGCGATGCGCAGGGCCTCGGCGTGGTCGGCGACCGGCTCCTCACGGGTCGTCGTGTTCCCGGCGAACCGGTGCTTGATGACGCCGTTCGACTCGCCGATGCGCTCGATCGTGCCCGCGGCGATCGCCTCGCCACCGACCGGGTTGACGAGCTGGTACTTGAGCGAGGACGACCCCGAGTTCATCACGAGGACAGAACCGTGCGCGCCGTACGCCGAGTACGGGTTCGAGCGCTCGTGCTCCGGGAGGACGGTCATGCGGGTGCTCCGTTCGTGCCGGGCTCGATGACCGAGCCCGCCTGTGCCTGGATGGCCGTGATGGCCACGGTGTTGACGATGTCCTGGACCAGGGCACCGCGCGAGAGGTCGTTCACGGGCTTGTTGAGGCCCTGGAGGACGGGTCCCACCGCGATGGCGCCCGCCGAGCGCTGCACCGCCTTGTAGGTGTTGTTGCCCGTGTTGAGGTCGGGGAAGATGAAGACCGTCGCCTTGCCGGCCACGTCCGAGCCCGGCATCTTCGACGCCGCCACCGACGCGTCGACCGCGGCGTCGTACTGGATGGGACCCTCGACGAACAGGTCCGGGCGGCGCGTGCGCACGAGCTCGGTCGCGGACCGCACCTTGTCGACGTCCACCCCCGAGCCCGACTCGCCGGTCGAGTACGACAGCATCGCGACGCGCTGGTCGATGCCGAACTGCAGGGCCGTCGCGGCCGACGAGATCGCGATGTCCGCGAGCTGCGTGTCGGTCGGGTCCGGGTTCACCGCGCAGTCGCCGTACACCAGGACGCGGTCCTCGAGGCACATGAGGAACACCGAGGACACCACGGACACCCCGGGGACCGTCTTGATGATCTCGAACGACGGCTTGATGGTGTGCGCCGTCGTGTGGCGGGCACCCGAGACCATGCCGTCGGCCAGGCCCAGGTGGACCATCATCGTGCCGAAGTACGACACGTCCGGGACGATCTCCCGCGCACGCTCGACCGTCATGCCCTTGTGGGCCCGCAGCCGGGTGTACTCCTCCGCGAAGCGCTCGACGAGCTCCGGGTCGTGCGGGTCGATCACGGTCGCGGCCTCGATGTCGAGGCCGAGCTCGGTCGCCCGGGTCCGGATCGACTGCTCGTCGCCCAGGATCGTCAGGTCCGCGACCTGGCGGCCCAGCAGGGTCGAGGCCGCGCGCAGGATGCGGTCGTCGTCGCCCTCGGGCAGCACGATGTTCTTGCGGTCCGCGCGGGCCCGCGACAGCAGCTCGTACTCGAACATGAGCGGCGTCACGACCTCCGGACGGGGCACGTCGAGCCCCGCGAGGAGGGCGGCACCGTCGACGTTCTGCTCGAACAGCGCGAGCGCCGTGTCGACCTTGCGCTGCGACTCCTTGGACACCCGACCGCGAGCACGCGACGCGGCGCTCGCCGACCGGAAGGTCCCGAGGTCCGTGCGGATGATCGGCAGGCTCGGGTCGAGGGCCTCGACGAGGCGCCCGGTCGAGTCGGGCGGGTAGAACCCGCCGTTGAGGATGATGCCCGCGAGCGACGGGAAGTTGCGCGCCTGGTGCGCGGCCAGGAGGCCGATGAGGATGTCGCTGCGGTCGCCGGGCGTGATGACCACGGCCCCGTCGACCAGCTTTTCGAGCAGGTGCTCGAGCGACATGGCACCGACGAGCACGTCGAGGACCTCGCGCCCCAGCAGCTCGGGGTCGCCCAGGGCGAGCTCGCCGCCCACGGCCTCCATGAGGGCCGCCACGGTCGGCGCGTTGAGGAACGGGTCCTCGGGGATGGCCCACCCCGGCAGCGAGCCGGACGCGTGGCCCCCGTGACCCTCCGGGGTGATCTCGGTGAGCTGGGCGCGCACGGCCTCGATGCTCTCCGGCCGGCAACGGTTCGCGACGACCGCGATCGGCTGGGCGTGGTTCGAGCGGAGCTCGTTGACGGCGACCTCGGTGAGGTTGGCGATTGCCTCGGGGCTGCGGTCCCGTCCCGAGACGACCAGGAGCACCGGGGCGCCCAGGTTGGCCGCGACGCGGGCGTTGAACGCGAGCTCGGTCGGGCCCGCGACGTCGGTGTAGTCCGTCCCGACGATCACCACGAAGTCGCACTGCTTGGCGACCTCGTGGTACCGGGCGACGATCTGGGCGAGCGCCGCCTCCGGGTCGGCGTGGACGTCGTCGTACGTGACCCCCATCGCCTCCTCGTAGGTGAGGTCGACGCCGTCGTGCGCGAGGAGCAGCTCGAGCACGTAGTCGCGGTCCGCAGCGGGGGTCGTGGCCGCGGAGCCGTCCCCGTCAGCGGGGGCGGTGGCCCTCGCGACGGAGCTCGGGGACGTCCTGGTCACGGGGCGGAAGACCCCGACCCGCTGGACCCGACGGGTCAGCAGGTCGAGGACGCCCAGCGCGATCGTGGACTTCCCCGTCTCGCCCTCGGGTGAGGCGAGGTAGATGGATCGGGCGGTGCTGGTCACTCGTTGTCGCCTCCGGTAGCGGCGGCCGCGTCGTACGACGGGCCGCTTCCTTCAGTTGCGGTGTCGCCCGCGTCGGGCCACACCCAGTCACGGACCGAGGGGATGTCCTCGCCGTGCTCTCTCGTGTACTGCCGCGCCTCGAGGCGGGCGTCCACCATCTTCTGGCGCAGGCCGGCCGCCTTCGAACCCAGCGCAGGGACGCGGTCGATGACGTCGATCACCAGGTGGAACCGGTCGAGGTCGTTGAGCATGACCATGTCGAACGGCGTGGTGGTGGTGCCCTCCTCCTTGTACCCGCGCACGTGGATGTTCTCGTGCCCGTTGCGGCGGTAGGTCAGGCGGTGGATGAGCCACGGGTAGCCGTGGTAGGCGAAGACCACGGGCCGGTCCGTGGTGAAGAGCGTGTCGAAGTCGCGGTCGGAGAGCCCGTGCGGGTGCTCCTTCTCGTCCTGCAGGCGCATGAGGTCCACGACGTTGACCACGCGGACCTTGAGCTCGGGCAGGTGCCGGCGCAGCAGGTCGGCCGCGGCCAGGGTCTCGAGCGTCGGCACGTCGCCCGCGCAGGCGAGCACGACGTCGGGGTCCTCGCCGGGCACCTCGGTGCCAGCCCACTCCCAGATGCCGAGGCCCCGCGCGCAGTGGGCGATCGCCTGGTCCATCGTGAGGAAGTTCGGCGCCGGCTGCTTGCCCGCGACCACGACGTTGACGTACTGGCGAGAGCGGAGGACGTGGTCGTACGTCGAGAGCAGCGTGTTGGCGTCCGGCGGCAGGTAGACGCGGACGATCTCCGCCTTCTTGTTCACGACGTGGTCGATGAAGCCCGGGTCCTGGTGGCTGAACCCGTTGTGGTCCTGACGCCACACGTGGCTCGAGAGCAGGTAGTTGAGGCTCGCGATGGGCCGGCGCCACGGGATGTCGTTGGTGACCTTGAGCCACTTGGCGTGCTGGTTGAACATCGAGTCGATGATGTGGATGAACGCCTCGTAGCACGAGAACAGGCCGTGGCGCCCCGTCAGCAGGTAGCCCTCGAGCCACCCCTGGCACTGGTGCTCGGACAGCATCTCCATGACGCGCCCTGCGCGCGCGAGGTGCTCGTCGACGTCGGGCCCGAAGAAGTCCGCGTTCCACTGCTTGTCCGTGACCTCGTAGACCGCCTGGAGGCGGTTCGACGCGGTCTCGTCGGGACCGAAGATCCGGAAGTTGTCCGGGTTGAGCCGCACCACGTCCGTGAGCCACTGGCCCAGCACGCGGGTCGCCTCCGACATCCCGCCGCCCGGGGCGCTGACCTCGACCGCGTAGTCGCGGAAGTCCGGCAGGCGCAGGTCCTTCAGGAGCAGCCCCCCGTTGGTGTGCGGGTTGTCGCTCATGCGCAGCGTGCCGCGCGGGGCGAGCTGCGCGATGTCCGCGTCGAGACGTCCCTCGTCGTCGAACAGCTCGTGGACCCGGTAGGAGTCGAGCCAGTCCTTCAGGTCCTGCAGGTGCTCGGGGGTGTCGCGCGCGCTCGCGAGCGGCACCTGGTGCGACCGCCAGGAGTCCTCGGTCTTCTTGCCGTCGATCTCCTTGGGCCCGGTCCACCCCTTGGGGGTGCGGAACACGATCATGGGCCAGAACGGGCGCTCGTCGTTGCCCGCGGCCGCGTCGGCCTTGATCTGCGCGATGTGGTTGAGCACCTCGTCGAGCAGGACCGCGAACCGGCGGTGGACCTCGGCGTGGTCCTCGCCGTCGAACCCGCCCGTGAAGAAGTAGGGGGTGTGGCCGTAGCCGATCATCAGGTCGCGCAGCTCGTCGTCGCTGATGCGGCCCAGGATCGTGGGGTTCGCGATCTTGTAGCCGTTGAGGTGCAGGATCGGCAGCACGACGCCGTCGTTGACGGGGTTGACGAACTTGTTCGAGTGCCAGCTCGTGGCCAGGGGACCGGTCTCGGCCTCGCCGTCGCCCACGACCGCGGCGACCAGCAGGTCCGGGTTGTCGAACGCCGCGCCGTACGCGTGCGAGAGCGCGTAGCCGAGCTCGCCGCCCTCGTGGATCGAGCCGGGGGTCTCGGGGGCGACGTGCGAGGGGATGCCGCCGGGGAAGGAGAACTGGCGGAACAGGCGCCGCATGCCCTCGGTGTCCTGCGTGACGTCCGAGTAGACCTCCGAGTAGGTGCCCTCGAGGTACGTGTTCGCGACGAGCCCGGGACCGCCGTGGCCGGGACCGGTGATGTAGATGGTCGACTGCTCGCGCTCGACGATCGCCCGGTTGAGGTGCGCGTAGAGGAAGTTCAGCCCCGGCGTCGTCCCCCAGTGGCCGAGCAGGCGCGGCTTGACGTCGTCCCGCGTCAGCGGCTCCCGCAGCAGCGGGTTCGCGAGCAGGTAGATCTGGCCCACCGACAGGTAGTTGGCGGCCCGCCACCAGCCGTCGACGCGGGCGAGCGTCTCGTCCGAGAGGGGCGCGACCTCAGCGGATCGCCACGGGGTTCCTTCTGTCGGACGCGAGGTGGTCGTAGTCATCGCACGCTCCAGCTGTACCGGGGGATGGTGGTCCCTTCATACAACCCCATTCGGTGGGGCGACGCATGGTTTCGACGGGCGCGCGCGGTGTGAGGTGCGCCCGTCGGGGCAGAAAAGGTCGAAGGTCCCGTGGGGGCCGGTCAGGAGGTCCCGGACGCGGGAATCCGGAGCCGGACGAGTGGCCTGGGTCACGTCGGGGGCCGGGGATTCTCTCCGGCTGCGTGCGCCCGGCTACCGTGGAGACGTGAGCGACCAGGCCCCCTCCCGCGCCGGCTTCTGGGCTGTCGCGCGCAGCCCCCGCATGATCGGCTTCCTGCTGCTCTTCCTCCTGGCGGCCGGGGTGTGCGGTCGCCTCGGCGTGTGGCAGCTCGACCGGGCCTACGAGCGCGCCGAGCTCGCCGAGCAGCACGAGATCACGGAGGCCGAGGCCGCGGGGCCCGAGGGGCTCGGCGTGCTGCTCCCCCCGCAGTCGACCTTCCCGGGCGAGCTCGTCGGGCGCCAGGCCTGGGTCGAGGGCGAGTACGAGCCCGAGGGCCAGCTCCTGGTCGCGGGACGCGCGCTCGACGGGCGTACGGGCTACCTGGTCCTGACGCCGCTGCGGGTGTCCGACGACGGCACGGGCGGCGAGTCCTGGGCGGACCTGTCCGGCGCGCCCGTGGTGCCGGTCGTCCGTGGCTGGGTCCCGACGGCGGACGCCGGTGCGGCCCTCGCCGTACCCACCGGCGAGGTGCGGCTCACCGCCTACCTCCAGGCCTCGGAGGCCGCCGGGCCCGGTGGGCTGCCCGAGGGGCAGACGGACTCGATCTCCTCGGCCGCGCTCGCGAACGCGTGGGGCAACCCGATCTACGGCGGCTACCTGGTGCTCATGGAGTCCGACCCGGCGCAGCCCGCCACGGCCGACGGTGGCCCGGAGCTTCTGCCCCGGCCGACCATCGAGGGGGGGAACGGGGTCAACGTCCAGAACGCGTTCTACGCGCTCCAGTGGTGGATCTTCGGGGCCTTCGCGGTCGCGCTGTGGGTGCGACTCGTGCGTGACGAGGCCGCCGGCGGGCGCAGGCGGAGCGACGGTCTGGGTGGTGGCATCGCGGGGCTGCCGGACCTGCCGCCCGACCTGCCGCCCGGCCTGCCGCACGCAGGAGCGGCAGTGCCGACGGTCGCGCAGGAGTCCGGAGCCGCGGAGGCCGCGGCTCCGGCTGCCGAGCCCACGGCTCCGGCCGAGCCCGAGGGCACCGTCCCGAGCCGCTAGTCCGCCGCCGGCGTCAGGTCGAGCAGCATCTCGATCGTCCCCGCGTCCTCGACCGTCACGAACCCGAGGTTCGGCGCGGCGACGCCGAAGTCGGAGAACGTCACGGGGATCGACCCGCTGACCTCGGCCCCGTCGCCGGTCGTGCGTGCGTCGAGGGTCGCGACGACCTCGCGCGGGACGCCCTTGATCGTGAGGGTCCCGGCCGCCTCGACGGTCGCGGTGCCGCCCGCGAGGCCCGAGAGGTCGATCGGTGCGGAGAGGACGAACGTCGCGGTCGGGTGCTCGGACGTGTCGAGGATCCGCAGGAACTGCCGGTCGCGTCCGGAGTCGTCGGTCTCGACGGTCGTCATGTCGACCTCGATGCTCGCCGCCGTGAGCACGCCCTCCTCGACCGTGACCTCGCCCCGCACGTCTCCCGTGCGACCGACGACCGTCACGTCCTGGCCCGAGAGCACCTCGTCGACGCGGTAGCCCGCCTGGGAGGCGGTGTCCACCGCGTAGGTCCCGTCCTGGACCGCCCCGGTCGTGGTGCCCTGCGCGCCGGACGGGCTGCCGTCGGCCTCGTCGGCCGCCGTCGCCGCAGGGGACGGTGCGAGCGACAGCGGCGCCGCTTCCGTGCCGGCCTGCGAGCGCGCGTAGAACCAGGTGCCGCCGAGCAGCAGGAGCGCGCACAGCATCGCGATCCCGACGGTCAGCGCGATCGTCTTCTTCATGGCCTCTCGCATCCTCGTTGAAGGTTCAACCAATCGTGAGGGCTCTTCCTGAGGAATGCCTGGAAGCAGGGGGTCGTGTCTGCTGTGCAGGCGGCGCTGCACCGAGAGCCTCGTCGCAGGTTCACCCGCGCAGGAGACATCTGCGCCGCGACCCGGGACGGCGAGAGCGTACCGGCAGGTCAGGGCGACGCGGGACGGTGTTCAGGAGGGACGGACGTCCGTCCCCCCTGACCACGACCCGGCATCCGACCCGAGGAGGGCGCCCTACTCCTGCTGCCAGGAGTGCCAGAGGCGCGCGTAGTCGCCGCCCGCCGCGACGAGCTCGTCGTGCGGCCCGATCTCCGTGATCCGGCCGCCGTCGACGACCGCGACCCGGTCGGCGTCGTGCGCGGTGTGCAGACGGTGCGCGATCGCCACGACCGTCCGTCCCTCCAGCACCGCGTTGAGCGAGCGCTCGAGGTGCCGGGCCGCGCGCGGGTCCAGCAGGGACGTCGCCTCGTCGAGGATCAGGGTGTGCGGGTCGAGCAGCACGAGCCGTGCGAGCGCGACCTGCTGCGCCTGCGCGGGGGTGAGCACGTGCCCGCCCGAGCCGACCTCGGTCGCGAGCCCGTCGGGCAGGGCCTCGACCCAGTCCTGGGCGTCGACCGCGGCGAGGGCCGCGCGCAGCGCGTCGTCGTCCGCGTGCTCGTCGGCCAGGCGCAGGTTGTCCGCGAGGGAACCCACGAACACGTGGTGCTCCTGCGTGACGAGCGCGACGTGGCGGCGCAGGTCGTCGAGCGGGAGGTCGACCAGGTCGACGCCCCCCACGGTGACCGAGCCGCCCGTGGGCGGGTGGATGCCCGCGAGCATGCGGCCGAGCGTCGACTTGCCCGCGCCGGACGGACCGACGACGGCGAGCCGCTCGCCGACCGCGAGGTCGAGGTCGATCCCGTGCAGCACGTTGTGCCCCTCGCGGTACGCGTACTCGACGTCGCGCGCCACGACGTGCTCGTCCGCAGGAACCCGGTCCCCTGCCTTGCGGTCGCTGTCGACGAGCTTGACGCCCACGATGCGGGCGAGCGACGTCGCGGCGACCTGGATCTCGTCGAGCCAGAAGATCAGCTCCCAGACGGGGCCCGCGAGCTGGAACGCGTACATCGCGATGGTCGTCACCGCGCCGATCGTCGCGTGCCCGGTCGAGAGCATGTAGCCGCCCCACACGATGACCGCGACGGGCGCGAGGACGAACGTGAAGTCGACCGCGGGGAACAGGACCGTCCGCAGGTTGAGGGTGTACTTCTCCGCCGCGAAGGCCTCGCGCAGGTCGGCCTCGACGCGGGCCCGGCGGCGGGCGCCCAGGCGGAGCGCGTCGACCGTGCGGGCGCCCTCGACCGACTCGGTGATGGTGCCGTTGAGGGTCGCGTAGGCGGCCGACTCGCGCTGGTAGCCCGGCGTGGCGCGCCGCAGGTACCAGCGCGAGACGACGACCATGAGCGGGACGCCGACGAACAGGGACACCGCCACGAGCGGCGAGGTCAGCATGCTCGCGACGACCGTGAGCAGGATCGTGACGACCGCGACGATGAGCCGCGGGACGCCGAACCGCACGGCGTGCTGGATGCGGTTGACGTCGTTCGTGGTGCGCGCGACGAGGTCCCCCGTGCCGGCTCGCTCGACGGTCGAGAGGGGCAGGGTCGTGACCGTCTCGAGGAAGTCCTCGCGCAGCTCGGCGAAGACCGTCTCGCCGAAGATCATCGAGTACTTCTGGGCGTACCGGATCAGGACGGCCTGGACGAGCACCGCGCCCACGCCGATCGCGATGACCTGGTTGACGTAGGCCGTCGTGGTGCCCTGGGCGACCGCGTCGACGATCCGGCCCAGGATCCACGGACCGGCGAGGCCCGCGACCGCCGCGACGGTGTGCAGGACCGCGAGCCCGATCAGCGGCCTGCGGTGCTCACGGACGAGGTGGGCGGTGTGCCGGCGGACCTGGGAGGCGTCCGCGATGGGGAGCTTCATGACACGCCCTTCGAGGCGTCGGCGAGCTCGTCGGAGCCCGGGGTCGGGTGGTCGTCCTCAGGGTCGGCTGCGGCGGGCGCCTCGTCCATCGAGCGCCCGACGGCGGCGCGGTAGCGCGCTGCCTCCTCGCCCTGGTGCGCGTCGAGCGGGCGGTGCAGGAGCTCGCGGTGCGTCCCGTGGGTCACGACGCGCCCGTCCTCGACGAACAGGACGTCGTCGACGTGGTCGAGCACGAGCGGGCTCGCGGTGACGACGAGCGTGGTGCGCCCCCGCCGGACCTCGGCCAGCCGCTCGGCGATCCGGGCCTCGGTGTGGGCGTCGACCGCGCTCGTGGGCTCGACGAGCACCAGGATCTCGGGGTCGGTGAGGATCGCGCGGGCCAGGGCCACGCGCTGGCGCTGCCCGCCGGACAGCGAGCGGCCCTTTTCGGGGAGGTCTCCCGCGAGGCCGTCGGGGACCGAGTCCAGGACGTCGTGCGCGTCCGCGACCATGATCGCCCGCAGGAGCTCGGCCTCGAGGTTGCCGCCGCGCACGTCGATCTCCTCGCCGAGCACGCCCGAGAACAGGTGGGGCGTGGCCTCGGCGACGACGATGCGCTCACGCACCGCGTCCTTGTCGAGGTCCGCGAGCCGGACACCGCCCAGGTGCACGGGTGTGCCCGCCTCCGCGACGTCGTCGAACCGGCCCATGCGGGTGGCGATGCGCGCCGACTCGTCGGGGTCCACGCTCACGAGCGCGACCACGCGCCCGGGGTGGAGCTCGACGCCGCTCGCGTCGTCGACCAGGACCGACCCGGCGGGAGGCGCGGACGCCGTCCCGGGGGTCGCCCCCGTCGCGGGGACGACCGAGAGGACCTTGACGAGCTTCTTGGCCGCCACGTGGGCGCGCGTCGTGATCTGGAGCGTCTGGGTCGCGATCTGCAGCGGCCACGAGAGGAACGCCGCGTACCCGTAGAACGCGACGAGCTGGCCCGGGCTGATGTCGCCGGCCACGGCCGCGTGCGCGCCCAGGTACAGCACCAGGGCGACGAACAGGCCCGGCAGCAGGACCTGGAGCCCGTCGAGGTAGGACTGCGTGGTGGCGACGCGCACGCCCGTCTCGCGGACGGTCTGCGACTGGGCGCGGTAGCGGTCCGTGAAGACCTTCTCGCCGCCGATGCCGCGCAGGATCCGCAGCCCCGACACGGTGTCCGCGCCGAGCGTCGTGAGCCGTCCCGACGCCTCGCGCTGCGCGGCCTGGCGCTGCTGGAGCGGCTTGACCAGGAACGCGAGGATGCCCGCGACGACGGGCAGCCCGAGGGCCACGACGAGCCCGAGCCGGAGCGAGGTGCTCAGCATGATCCCGGCGACGACCGCGTACGCCACGAGCGAGCCCGCGAACCGGGCAGCGATCGCGTAGACCTCACCCACGCGCAGGGCGTCCGAGGCGACCGCGGAGACGACCTCCCCCGTGGGGAGCTCCTCCGTGATGGTGTGCCCGGAGCGGGCCACGGTGTCGCCCACGAGCTGCGACGTGGTGAAGGCCGAGCGCAGCCAGTTCTCGATGTCGTAGCGGTGCCCGAGCGCGGCCGAGCCCACCTGGACCAGCCCGATGCCCAGCATGACCGCGGCCCAGCCCAGCAGGACGGGACCGAAGCCCGCGTCGAGCCCCTCGTCGAGCGCACGGCCGAGCACGTAGGGCATGACCGCCTGGCACAGGAAGCCGATCATGCCGAGGAGGACGGCGACCAGGAGGATGCCCCACTGGCGGCGCGCGAGCCACCAGAGGAAGGCACCGGGGCCGGTGAGCGGAGGGGTGCCCGGGTCGGGGAGGGGGAGGGGACGCACGGTCACTAACATTAGGTGTGGCCACCGACACCGAGCCACGGATTTTCGCTCAGCGTAAGGAACTCATCCCATGACCACGCCCGACCCCGCAGGCCCGCAGACGACGTACGACGCCGTGGCGGGAACCCCCACGCAGGAGGTCGTCGACCGCGCCGTCCGCAAGGCCCGCGGCGCGCTCGCCCGCTACCGCGTGATGGCCCTCATCACCGGTGTGATGCTCCTGATCCTGTGCGTCGAGATGATCGTCAAGTACGGCGTCGGTGAGTTCGTCGACGTCGACGGCGTGATGCGCTTCGTCGGCTGGATCCCGTTCGCGCACGGGTGGGTCTACGTCGTGTACCTCGTCACGGTCCTCGACCTGTGGTCCAAGATGCGCTGGAGCTGGGGCCGCCTGGCCACCATGGTCTTCGCGGGCGTCGTGCCCGTCATGTCGTTCATCCTGGAGAAGAAGGTCCACCGCGAGGCCGAGGCCAAGCTCGACGCCCTCGTGGAGCAGTACGCCCGATGACCTCGCTGCCGCCGCTGGTCGCGCCCTCTCCCGAGCCCCTGTCCCCGGAGGAGCTCGCCCGGTACTCGCGGCACCTGGCCCTGCCGGGCATCGGGGTCGAGGGCCAGCAGCGGCTGCGTGCCGCACGCGTGCTCGTGGTGGGCGCGGGCGGGCTGGGCAGCCCCGCGCTGCTCTACCTCGCGGCGGCCGGCGTCGGCACGATCGGGATCGTCGACGACGACCGGGTCGAGGTCTCCAACCTCCAGCGCCAGGTGATCCACGGCGGCTCGGACGTGGGGCGGCCCAAGGTCGCCTCGGCGCGCGACGCGATCGCCGAGGTCAACCCGCACGTGGCCGTCCGCCTGCACGAGCAGCGCCTCGACGCCTCGAACGTGCTGGAGATCCTCGCTGGGTACGACGTCGTCCTCGACGGGACCGACAACTTCGCGACCCGCTACCTCGTGGGCGACGCGGCCGAGCTCGCGGGCATCCCCTGCGTGTGGGGCTCGATCTTCCGCTTCCAGGGCCAGGTCAGCGTCTTCTGGTCGTCGCCCCCCGTCGGGGAGGGCGTGGTCTACCGCGACGTGTTCCCCGAGCCGCCGCCGCCCGGCACCGTGCCCGACTGCGCGACGGGCGGAGTCCTCGGTGCCATGTGCGGGACGGTCGGGTCCGTCATGGCGACCGAGGCGATCAAGCTCGTGACGGGTGCGGGGCGCACGCTCCTGGGGCGGCTCGCGGTCTACGACTCGCTCGAGCTCACGTGGCGCCACCTCACGATCCGCGCCGACCCCGAGCGCGTCCCCGTCACGAGGCTGCTCGCCGGTGACCACGCCTACGAGGCGTTCTGCGGCGTGGCACCGGTGGGGGCGGCGGCCCCGGTCGCGGCGGGCACCTTCCCCGGCCCGACGGCGGAGGGTCGCCTCGCGGTCGACCTCGCCCGGGTGGCGGGCTCGCCGGGGGTCTCGGCGGGGGCCGGTGCGACGGCGACGAGCCTCACGGCGCGCGAGCTCGCCGACCGCCTCGCCGACCCCGACGACGACCTGCTGCTGCTCGACGTGCGCGAGGACTGGGAGACGCAGGTCGTCGGGATCGACGGTGCGCGCGTGGTCCCCAGCGGGGTGTACGCCGGGCCGGACGCCGCGGCGGCGCTCGCTGACCTGCCGCGCGACCGGACCGTCGCGGTGCTGTGCAAGGTCGGGGGCCGGTCGGACCGGGTCGCGGCGCTGGCACGGGCCGCGGGCGTGGACGCGCGCAACGTCGAGGGCGGCATCCTGGCGTGGGTCCGGGACGTCGAGCCGGGACGCCCGACGTACTGATCCCGTCGGGCCGGAGGCCAGGCGCCGAGGCAGCGGACCGGGACCCTCGGCGGGCCGGTCACAGCGCCAGGTCGAGGTTCCCTCCGCCCAGCACGCCGGTACCCGTGAGCCCGGCTGACGACCCGGCACCGACGGCCCCGGCCCGGCCGACCATCCCGTCGACCGGCGAGCTCGCGAGCGCCTGCTCGCGCCGCGGGATGCGGCCCGCGAGCGCCGCCAGACGCCCGGCCTCGACCGCGAGGCGCATGGCCGTCGCCATCCGCACGGGGTCGGCGGCACGGGTCACGGCCGTCGCCAGCAGCACCCCGTCGCACCCGAGCTCCAGGGCGTGCGCGGCCTCCGAGGCGGTCCCGATCCCCGCGTCGAGGATCACGGGCACGCGGGCTGCCGACGCGATGGCCGCGATGTTGCGCGGGTTGAGGATGCCGAGCCCCGACCCGATGGGCGCCCCGAGGGGCATGACCGCGGCGCACCCCACGTCCTCGAGGCGGCGCGCGAGGATCGGGTCGTCGTTGGTGTAGGGGAGCACCGTGAAGCCGTCGCGGACCAGGGTCTCGGCGGCTTGGACCAGGCCGATCGGGTCGGGCAGGAGGGTCACGTCGTCGGCGATCACCTCGAGCTTGACCCAGTCCGTGCCGCACGCCTCGCGCGCGAGGTGCGCGGTGAGGACGGCTTCCTTGGCCGAGAAGCAGCCTGCGGTGTTCGGCAGGGCGCGGATGCCGAGGCGGTCGAGCATCGCCCAGACGCCGGTCTCGCCGGCGTCACCGGCGCCGCCCGACCCTGCCCGGTCGCCCGACGGGCGGACCCGCGCGACGCGGCGCATCGCGACGGTCGTCAGCGCGGTCCCGGACGCGACGAGCGCCTCCTCGAGCGTGAGCAGGTTGGCCGCGCCGCCCGTGCCCATGACGAGGCGGGAGCCGAGGGGTACGCCCGCGACCACCAGGGGGTCGTCGGCCGCGCGGTCCTGCCGGGGGTCAGCCACCCTGCACCGCCGTGACGACCTCGACGCGGTCGCCGTCGCGCAGCGTCGTGGACGCCCATGCGCTGCGCGGCAGCACGGCGTCGTCGATCGCGACCGCGACGCCCTGGGGGGCGCCGGTACCGGTGACGAGCCCGGGCAGCAGGCGGGCGACGAGGCTCGCGACGGTCGTGGGGGTCGTGAGCGGGTGGGGCTCGCCGTTGACGAGGGCGGTGTCGGTCATCAGGGTCCTCCGGGACGGTTCGTGGGAACGGACGAGGGGGCGGGCGAGAAGCGCAGGGGGTCGATCGCGGCGACCGTGGGCGGCAGGGGTTCCCCGGCCAGGACCGCGTCGACCGCGGCCCCCGTGACCGGCGCGAGCAGCACCCCGTTGCGGTAGTGGCCCGTCGCGAGGACCAGGCCGGGCACGGTGGTGGGCCCCAGGAGAGGCAGGTTGTCCGGGGTCCCGGGGCGCACGCGCGGCGTGACCTCGACGAGGGCCGCCTCGTCGAGCCCGGGCAGCAGGGCGCGCGCGTCGCGCAGGAGGGCGAAGACGCCGCCCGCGGTTGCGCGCCGGTCGTCGGGGTGCTCCTCGCTCGTCGCACCGACGACGACCTCGCGGTGCCCGTCGGGTCCGGGCGTACGCGGTACGACGTACACCGGACGTCCCTGCACGATCCCCCGCACCACGTGGTCGAGCGTGAACCACGGCGGGGCGTCGAGCCGCAGCGTCTGCCCCTTCACCGGGCGGGTCGGGACGCACACCTCGGGGACGCCCGTGAGCAGGGCGCCCGAGTCGGCCCCGGCCGCGAGGACCACGGTCCCCGCACGGTGCTCGTGGCCCGCGTCGTCGAGGGCACCGGTCACGGGAGCGCCGGGCCCGGGGGAGCGCAGCAGCCGGACGGCCCGCCGGTGCACGACGGCGGCACGCGGGTCCCGTCCCAGGGCCGCGGTCAGGGCCCGGTGCACCGCGCGGGGATCGACCTGGTGGTCACCCGGGGCCCAGAACGCCCCGGCCACGCGCGGCCCGACCAGGGGCTCCAGGTCGCGTGCGGCCGCGACCGAGATCTCGGTCGAGTCGAGGCCCCACGCCTCCTGGAGCGCGCGCACGCGCCGGCCGAGGGCCAGGTCGTCGCCGTCGTAGGCCAGCGTGAGGGTCCCGGTCGCGCGCAGACCCACCCCCTGCCCCGAGTCCGCCTCGAGCTCGGCGGCGAACGCGGGCCAGCGCGCCGCGGAGTCGGCACCCAGGCGCAGCGCGGCCTCCTCCCCGAAGTCGGCCTCCGTCACGGGCGCGAGCATCCCGGCTGCGGCGTGCGTCGCGCCGTCCCCGGGGGCGGGGTCCAGGACGGTCACGCGCAGGCCGGCACGCGAGGCCCGCCAGGCTGCGGTGAGCCCCACGATGCCGCCGCCCACGACGAGGACGTCCGCGGCGCCGTCGGGCAGGTGGTCGTGGGGCAGGCCCGACGGCGCCGCGCGCCCAAGGCCTCCGTCGCGCCCCGGTGGGCGCGCAGGCAGGGCAGGGTGTGGCAGAGCTGCGCTCATGCGCTCGCTCCCTTCGCTGGCATGACCCAGATCAGGTTCGACGGTCGGCTCTCGCCCTCTCAGCCCCGTGCGGGGCTCCCGTGCTTCGCGGCCACCCTACAACGCGTCCCGTCCACCCTCCGGGCGTGCCCGCAGGCTGCGCAGCCCGGGCGACCCGGCCCCGGCCGTGCCTATCCTGGCGCCGTGACCACCCTCCCGACCGGCGACCCCGGCCGCCGCCGACGCTCCGCACCCCGCCACCGCTCCGACGCGCCCGAGGGCCTCGACGCGAGGACCCTCGCAGCCCGCGAGGCCGCCGTCGAGCGCCTGGGCGCCGCCCGCCTGTACCTGTGCACCGACGCGCGCGAGGAGCGCGGCGACCTCGAGGACTTCCTGCACGCGGCGCTCGCGGGCGGGGTCGACGTGGTCCAGCTCCGCGACAAGACGCTGGACGTCGCGCGCGAGCTCGAGCTCCAGGAGACGGTCGCGCGCGTCGCGACCCAGCACGGTGCGCTGTGGGCCGTCAACGACCGTGCCGACGTCGCGCTGCTCACCGGTGCGCCGGTCGTGCACACGGGCCAGGGCGACCTCCCGGTCCCCGCGGTCCGGTCGCTCCTGGGCGCGGGTCCGCTGCTGGGGCGATCGACGCACTCGCTCACCCAGGCCGCGGCCGCCGAGGCCGACCCGTCGGTCGACTACTTCTGCGTGGGGCCGCTCTGGTCCACGCCGACCAAGCCGGGGCGCGACGCCGTCGGGCTCGACCTCCTGCGACAGGTCGCGGCGACCCGGCCGACGACGCCGTGGTTCGCGATCGGGGGCATCGACGCCGCGCGTCTCGACGAGGTGCTCGACGCGGGCGCCGAGCGGATCGTCGTCGTCCGCGCCCTCACCGAGGCCGCCGACCCGGAGCAGGCCGCACGCGAGCTGCGCGAGCGGCTGCCCGCCTGACCGGGCCCCAGAGGGACAGGTCCCCGTCCCCCGGGCGGTCTCAGAGGACGGAAGGTCTTCCCGCCGCCGGGCCGCTGTGGGAGGGTCTGGGCTGCAGAGTGCTCGCCGCCGAGCGCAGGACGCTCCCGTCCTCGATCCTCAGACCCGGAGAACCATGACCCGCACGCGTGGGCCCCTCGTGGCCGCCCTGTTCTCGCTCACCCTGCTCGTGCTCGCGGGCTGCACCGGCGCTGGCGCCGGCGCCGAGCCGTCGCCGGGCGGTGGCACGGAGGGGACGACGGCCTCGTCCCCCGCGGCGGACGGCGACCAGGAGCAGGCGGCCGGCGAAGCCTCGATCACGACGGCGTCGCTCGCCGAGCAGACGTTCGACGCGACCGCGGGGTCCGGAGAGGCCCCCGGCGGCACGATCACCATGACGCTGCGCTCGGTCGAGGTGACGGGCAGGACCATGACCGTGCGCTGGGCCCTTCGCTGGGACAACCCTGACAAGGGGGCCGGAGAGCGCGCGTCGTTCTCCGACCTCGGCGCACGACACGTGCCGACCGTGACGGACAGCACGAACCTCAAGATCTACAAGCCCTTCTGCACCAAGGGGGCCTGGAAGGGCGCCGCGCTCGACGTCCAGGCCTGCGAGCTCTCCGCGCTCGTCTCGCCGAGCGCGTCCAGCGGTGCAGGCCTGACCAACGGCTCGACGATCGAGGCCTGGGCGCTCCTGCCCTCGCCGCAGGGCGACCCCGGGCCGGTCGACGTCCTCGTCTCCGACGGGTGGCCGGCGTTCAGCGGGATCACCCCCGTCGTCGTCGACGGGAAGTAGGGCCGTGAGCACCCTGCGAGAGACCCTCCGCGGAACGGCCGTGGTCGGGGCCGTGACGGTCGGACTCCTCGGCACGACGTCGCCCAGCGCGGCGGCGGTCTCGCCCGAGCCGGTCCCCGACCTCGTGGTGACCGAGCAGATGAGCGCCGACGCGACGTTCGACCTGCGGCCCGACGACGCGACGACGGGCCTCGAGACCGTCCGCGAGGAGGAGGGCGAGACCGTGATGGTCCTCACGTCCGACCTGCTCTTCGCCTTCGCGTCCGCAGACCTGTCGCCCCAGGCCGCCGCAGCGGTCACGGACCTGGTCGCGACCATCCCTCAGGGAGCCGACGTGGCCGTCGACGGTCACACCGACTCCGTGGGGGACGACGCCGTCAACGACCCGTTGTCGCAGCAGCGCGCGGATGCGGTCGCCGCGCTCCTGCGCGCAGCGCGCCCGGACCTGGTGCTGACGGTCACCGGGTACGGCAGCAGGGAACCTGTGGCGGACAACACGGTCGGTGGCCAGGACAGCCCGGCCGGGCGGGCGCTGAACCGGCGCGTCGAGATCACGTTCGCGTCCTCCTGAGCGCGGGCCCCGCCCGCCCTGGGTGGACGGATGACGTGACGGGCCCGGGGGCCAACTATCCTGGGGTGGTGACACCCACCCCCTCAGCCCCCCGGCCCGTATTGGTCGTCGACTTCGGCGCACAGTACGCCCAGCTGATCGCGCGTCGCGTGCGTGAGGCCAAGGTGTACTCGGAGATCGTCCCTCACACCTTCACCGTCGAGCAGATGCTCGCCAAGGACCCGGCAGCGATC
The DNA here is from genome assembly GCF_059651515.1 of Oerskovia sp. 140933. Lineage (NCBI taxonomy): Bacteria > Bacillati > Actinomycetota > Actinomycetes > Micrococcales > Cellulomonadaceae > Oerskovia > Oerskovia sp. 140933. The sequence goes on along the minus strand of NZ_JAMXIO010000029.1, from coordinate 3,644 downwards.
ATCCTGTCCGGCGGTCCGTCGTCCGTGTACGCCCAGGGCGCCCCGTTCGTGGACCCCGCGCTGTTCGAGGCCGGCGTGCCCGTCCTCGGCATCTGCTACGGCTTCCAGGCCATGGCCCAGGCGCTCGGCGGCAAGGTCGCGCAGACCGGCCTCAGCGAGTACGGCGGCACCGAGGTCGAGGTGTGCTCCGCGGGCGTCCTGCTCGCCGAGACCCCCGACCACCAGACCACGTGGATGAGCCACGGCGACTCCGTGCACGCGGCGCCCGAGGGCTTCGAGGTCCTCGCGACGTCGTCCGGCTCCCCGGTCGCGGCCTTCGAGGACACCAGCCGGCGCCTGTACGGCGTGCAGTGGCACCCCGAGGTCAAGCACTCCGCGCACGGCCAGGCCGTGCTCGAACGCTTCCTGTACGAGGGCGCGGGCCTCGCCCCCGACTGGACCCCCGGCAACGTCATCGCCGAGCAGGTCGCGCTCATCCGTGAGCAGGTCGGCGACGCGCGCGTCATCTGCGGCCTGTCCGGAGGCGTCGACTCGTCGGTGGCAGCAGCCCTCGTCCAGCAGGCCGTGGGCGACCAGCTCACGTGCGTGTTCGTCGACCACGGCCTGCTGCGCGCGGGCGAGGTCGAGCAGGTCGAGCGCGACTTCGTCGCGGCCACGGGCGTCAAGCTCGTCGTCATGGACGAGAAGCAGCGCTTCCTCGCGGCGCTCGCGGGCCACTCGGACCCGGAGACCAAGCGCAAGATCATCGGCCGCGAGTTCATCCGCGCGTTCGAGCAGGCGGCGCGTGACATCGTCGGGGAGAGCCGGGAGCACGACTCCGACGACACCGAGGTCAAGTTCCTCGTGCAGGGCACCCTGTACCCGGACGTCGTCGAGTCCGGCGGCGGCGAGGGCACCGCGAACATCAAGAGCCACCACAACGTGGGCGGCCTGCCCGACGACCTGCAGTTCTCGCTCGTCGAGCCGCTGCGGGCCCTGTTCAAGGACGAGGTCCGCGCCGTGGGCCGCGAGCTCGGCGTGCCCGAGGTCATCGTGGCCCGTCAGCCCTTCCCCGGTCCCGGGCTCGGTATCCGCATCGTCGGCGAGGTCACGGCCGAGCGCCTGGAGATCCTGCGCGCAGCGGACGCGATCGCGCGCGAGGAGCTCACCAAGGCGGGGCTGGACGACGAGATCTGGCAGTGCCCCGTGGTGCTCCTGGCCGACGTCCGCTCGGTCGGCGTCCAGGGCGACGGCCGCACGTACGGTCACCCGATCGTGCTGCGCCCCGTGTCCTCCGAGGACGCCATGACCGCGGACTGGACGCGCCTGCCGTACGACGTGCTCGCGACCATCTCGACGCGCATCACGAACGAGGTCAAGGACGTCAACCGCGTCGTGCTCGACGTGACGAGCAAGCCGCCGGGCACCATCGAGTGGGAGTGACCTCCCGCTGAGCCGCGAAGGGCCGGTCCCCGCAGAGCGATCTGCGGGGACCGGCCCTTCGGCGTTCCCGGTCCCGTCCCCGGGCCGGGAACGCAGGCCCGACGGGGACCGGTCCGGCGTGCCGGCGGGTCAGCCGCGCCGCTCCTCGCGGTACGCGGCCGCCTTCTCGTACGCCTTCTCGACGTCCGCGAGCACGCTGGGCCACCCGCTCGACGGCCGCACCGCACGGTTGTGGGCGACGATGCGGTCGAGCAGGCCGTCCTGCGTCACGAGCCGCACGATCTGCTCGGTCATCTCGGTGTCGTCGGCGGCGAGCAGCCCGTCGACCCCGTCGGTCAGGCGCTCGGCCACCCCGGACTCCGCGCGCGTCACGACGGCCAGGCCCGCGGCCTGGGCCTCGAGCGCCGCGATGCCGAACGACTCCTGGATCGCGGGGGCCGCGAACACGTCGGCACGCGAGTAGAGACGCTTGAGCTCGTGCGCCCCGAGCCGTCCCGGGAGGCTGACCGTCGAGGACAGCCCGTGCTCCTTGACGAAGCGCCGGGCCGCGTCGAGCTCGGGGCCCTCGCCCGCGATCGTCGCGAAGAGCGCGTCCTGGGGGAGCCGCTCGACGGCCTGCCGGACCGAATCGAGCAGGGGCAGCACGCGCTTGCGCGGTGCGAACCGGGTCGCGGCGACGACGTGGACGGCCTTGCCCTCGCCCCGCGCGTCGCGCTCGACGCGCGGCACGGCCCACTCGTCGAGGTCCAGCCCGTTGTGCAGGATCTCGACGGGCACGCCGCGTCCCGCGATGCGCCGCAGCGGCGCCGCGGTCAGCTCGCTCACGGCCGAGAGCAGGATCGGGAGGCGCGACCAGTGCGTGACGCGGTCGAGCGCGGCGAACCACGGTTCGGCCGACCCCCACACGCTGTGCACGGTCAGGACCGCGGGCAGGCCGAGGCGCGCGACGGGCTTCAGCGACGCCTGCACGGACGGCGTCAGGACGCCCATGTGCAGGTGCACGACGTCGGGCCGCGCGTCCCGCAGGATGCGCGTCACGTGGTGCGCGGCACGGGGGTGCACCGGGTAGCCACCGGGGATCCGGGCCGCGACGCGGTGGATCGTGACGCCGTCGTGCACCTCGCAGCTCACGCCGTGCTCACCCGGCGACGCGGGCGTCGTGGTGACCACCTCCACGTGGTGGCCCGCCGCGGCCTGCTGGGCCGCGAGCCGGCTCACCTGGGTCTCGATGCCGCCGAGCAGCGGCAGGTAGCAGTCCGTCACATGGGTGATCCTCACCCCCGGATTCTCCCATCAGGACCGGGCGCCGCCGCGTGCGGTACGGCCCGACGCCGTCCGTTGTGCGGGCGAACAGACCTTTCGTCCGGCGGAGACGGCCGAACGTCGCTACGTTGAGGACTAAGAAACCGGCTCGGGGAGGGATATCGCAATGTCCAGCACTGTCACGGTTCGACCGGCGAAGGGCGTGGGGGTCATCGGGATCCTCAGCATCATCGCCGGAATCGTCATGATCATCGCCGGCGGTGTCACGTGGGGCGTCGTCTCGTCGCAGCTGTCCGCCGAGGAGATCACGGTGTCCGACGACGCGGACTTCCTCGCGGGGCGACACGTCAACGGCCCGTTCACGGCCTACGCGCAGGCCGAGGTCATCAACAAGCACGCGCTCGAGATGAGCGACGGCCAGACCTACGCCGAGCTCCCGCAGGACGACGAGCGACGCGCCGTCGTCATGAACGCCTCGTTCCTGCGCGCCTCGCTGTTCACGTCGGTCGTCGCGTTCGGCGTCGCGGCGCTCGTGATCGGGCTGGGCATCCTGTTCATCCTCATCGGCATCGCGCTCAAGCGGATCTCGAGCGGCCCCGCCGTGGCGGTGGAGACGTCGGGCGGCTACTCGTCGGGCGGCAACCTCTCCTCGGCGCAGGCTCCCACGCACACCCCTGCGCACGCGGCGCCTACGGCACCCGCACCCACGACGCCCGCGCCCACGACGCCGGCCACGCCGCCCACCCGGACCTCGACCCACGCTGCTCCGGTCGAGGAGCCCAAGAGCCCGGGCGTCCCGCCGGCCGGCACGCAGACGCCTCCCGTGACGGAGCCCAAGAGCCCGGGCGTCCCGACCACGGGCACCGAGACCCCTCCGACCACACCCCCTGCGCAGGGCGAGCCCCCGCGCTGAGGTCCTCCACCAGCACGGCAGAGCACGACGGCGGCGCACCGGTCCA
>NZ_JAMXIO010000028.1:0-64332 GCF_059651515.1 Oerskovia sp. 140933 | reverse complement strand
CTCGTTGACGGACTGGTCCGCGCGCCCGATGTAGTACCGGTACAGGTCCACGTCGAGGTAGTACAGGCGCCGGGCCGCGCGCAGGGGCACGTAGGCGTAGAGGTTGTCGACGTAGAAGGTGTGCTCGGGCAGGACCAGCCCGGTCTCGCGCAGCAGGTCGGTGCGGTAGATCAGGGAGTGCATCAGGATGTACTGGGCCTTGCGGAAGCGCCCGACCTGGTCCCAGCCCAGGACCCGCCCGGCGGGCAGGGCGTTGGTGTAGCGGACCGCGGTCTTGTTGCGCTTGTCGACCTTCTCGTAGACGAAGTTGCTGATCAGCACGTCCACGTCACCGGGACCGGGGGCGAAGGAGCGCAGCAGGTCCAGGACCTGGGCGTAGGCGCCCGCCTCGAGCCAGTCGTCGGAGTCGACGATCTTGATGTACCGCCCGCGCGCGTGCGCCAGGCCCGTGTTGATCGCGGCCCCGTGCCCACCGTTGGCCTGATGGATCGCGCGCACCACCCCCGGGTACGCGCGGGCGTACTCGTCCGCGATCTGCGCGGTCGCGTCCCACGACCCGTCGTCCACGACCAGGACCTCGACCTCGTCCCCGCCCACCAGCAGCGAGTCGATGCTGCGACGCATGTAGGCCGCGGAGTTGTAGCACGGGACGACGATCGTCAACAGCTTGGACATCAGCGCACTCTTCAGACTTCCTGGCCCGCACGGGCCGACGACGAGGACTCCCCCGGACCCCCGGCCACCGGCACACCAACCGGCACACCCGGCCCAGCCGGCACACCCGGCCCGGCCGGGTCGCTCGCCTCGGGGTCACGCTTGAAGATGATCTTGAAGATCGGGAAGAACACCCAGAACGATAGGGCACTGTTGATGATCATCGTGACCATGTCGGCCACCGTCTCACCGGTCTTGCCCAGCCCCCACCCATCGATCAACAGCTCGTAGATCGGCGCCTTGTACAACCCCTGCAACGCCGCCGCCGCGAACGTGATCACCACGTACGCCACCACGTACCAGAACGCCGCCCGCCACACGCTCGTGTTCGACTTGAACGTCACGTTGCGCTGCGCGAAGAAGTTGATCACCTGCGCGATCAACAACGTGATCTGCACCGCCAGGAAGTACGCCAACCCCCCACCACCCTCAGGCAACGCCCCCGCCGCGTAGTCGAACACGAAGAACGCCGACCCGTCCGGGTTCGACCCCACCGCCAACACCTGAAAGCTCGTCCCCACCAACCCCGTCATCGAGAACAACGCCTTGAACAACGGCATCAACGCCAGCTGCAGCACCGTCACACCATTGCTCAACAAGAAGAACATCAAGAACTGCGACAGACCCGGACGACGCTCAGCGAACGCCGCCCACGCCTGAGAGATCCGACCGAACATCATGACCACGCTTTCTGGGGTGCTGGAGAGGGTGGGACCGGGGCGCGGCTCAGCGCGCGAGCTCGGACCGCATCCGACGCGTGGAGCGACGGTTCCGGAAGAACCCTGCGACCAGGGCCCCGACGCCGCGGAAGAACCGACCGTTGACGATCGTGAGGATGGCGCCGACCATGTCCATGCTCACGGCCCCGTTCGTCATCTTCGCGATCGCGCGGAACGGCATCCCGCGCAGGAAGAGGAGGTTGAGGTCCGGGGTGCCCTTGGCCTCCGCACGGGCGATCCGGCGGGCGAGCTCGCGAGCCGCGAACCGCGCCAACGGGCTGCGCGCGTCCTTCATGTCCGACAGCGGGCTGTTGACCCCGAGCGGTCCGGAGGCACGGGCGCCCGCCAGGGGACGGCCCAGGAGAGCGGCGAACGCGTCGTCGGGCACGTCCGTGACCCGGCCCGTGCGGTACTCCTCCGGGACGCGGACCTCGTCCACTCCCGCGGTCCCCTCCATGACGTGCTCGGTCGACAGCAGGACCGTCTCGACGTCGGAGCCCACGGCGATCGTCCACGTGCCGCCCTCGGTCTCCCAGGTGCCCGTGACGGTCGAGTAGTGACGGAACGTGAACCGGTCGAACGCGATGCGGACCCGGCGCGATTCGCCCGGCTCGAGGTGCTCCTTGGTGAAGCCCTTGAGCTCGCGCACGGGACGGTGCACGCCGTCGGCGTCCTGACGCCCCACGTAGAGCTGTGCGACCTCGGCGCCCGCGACGTCCCCCGTGTTGGTGAGGGTGAACGACGCACCGTCGGCGTCGACCTCGAGGTCCGTGTAGGAGAACGTCGTGTAGCTCAGACCGAACCCGAACGGGAAGGCGACCGGCACGCCCACGGTCGAGTAGTAGCGGTAGCCCACGTAGGGGCCTTCCCTGTACTCGGCGTCGGTCCCCTCGCCGGGGTAGTAGTGGAACGTCGGGGTGTCCTCGAGCCGGACCGGGTAGGTCTCCGCGAGGCGGCCCGAGGGGTTCACCTGGCCCGTGAGCACCCGGACGACGCCCTCGGCGCCACCCTGGCCGCCCAGGTAGCCGTGCACGAGGGCCGAGCACTGCTCGAGCCACGGCACCTCGACGACAGATCCCGCACTCAGGACGACGACGATCCGGCTCGTGACCGAGGAGATCCGCGCCAGGAGCTCGACCTGGCTCGGAGGCAGCCGGAGGTGCGACCGGTCCTGTCCCTCGGACTCGCTGATCTCGTCGAGGCCCAGGTAGAGCAGGACGACGTCGGCGGCACGCGCCGCGTCGACGGCCTCGGCGACCAGCGCAGGGTCGGGGACCCCGCCACGCGTGAAGCCCTGCGCCGTCGCGACGACCTCGAGCTCCGAGGTGCCGAGCGCGTCGAGAGCCGTGATCAGCCGGGTCGGGTTGACGAGCGAGGACCCAGCACCCTGGTACCGCGGCGTCGCCGCGAAGTCGCCCACGACGGCGACCCGCGTGCCGGCGGCCAGGGGCAGCAGGTGGTCCTCGTTGCGCAGCAGGACCGCGCTCTGCTCGGCGACCGTGCGGGCGAGCTCGTGGTGCGCGTCGAGGTCGACCGCGCGGCCCGCCCCACCGATCCGGCCCACGAGGGTCTTCATCTCCTCGACGCGCGCGTCGAGGTCGGCGACGTCGAGGTCGCCCCGCTGCACGGCGTCGACGATCTGGGCCGCCGAGTCGAGCCCGGGGGACGGCATCTCGAGCGTGCCGCCACGACGGACGGCCTCGACCGCGTCGTTGCCGCCGCCCCAGTCGGTCACGACGGCGCCGTCGAAGCCCCACTCGTCGCGCAGGACCTGCTGGAGCAGGAAGGGGTTCTCGTTGGCGTACGTCCCGTTGAGCAGGTTGTAGCTCGACATGATCGAGTACGGGGCGGACTCGCGGACGACGACCTCGAAGCCCGTCAGGTAGATCTCGCGCAGCGTCCGCTCGTCGACCACGGAGTCGCTCGTCATGCGGCGCAGCTCCTGGCTGTTCGCCGCGAAGTGCTTGGGGCAGGCGGCCACGCCACGGTCCTGGATCCCGCGGACGTACCCGGCCGCGAGCCGGCCGGACAGCAGCGGGTCCTCGGAGAAGTACTCGAAGTTGCGCCCGCACAGCGGGCTCCGCTTGACGTTCAGACCGGGGCCGAGCAGCACGTCCACCCCCTGGTCCGCGGCTTCGGCGCCCAGCGCCTCACCCACGGACCGTGCGAGGACGGGGTCCCAGCTGTTGGCGACCGTTGCCGCCGTCGGGAAGCAGGTCGCGGGCTGCGAGGCACCCAGGCCGAGGTGGTCCGCCGAACCCGTCTGCTTACGGATGCCGTGCGGGCCGTCGGACAGCCACAGCGACCGGATACCGTGCCGCGGCACCGCTCGGGTCTCCCAGACGCTCTCCCCGCTCAGGAGTGCGGCCTTCTCGAGCGTGGTCAGTTCTTCCGTCATGATCCTGCTTCCGTTCCCCCAGCGAGCTGTCGTCTCGTGGGTGCACTGATGGGGTTCTGTCGAGGCCGACCGGTCGGAGACGGCCCTGCATCGCGGCTATCGGGTCGCGGCGGCGACGCGCTGGTCGATCGGCGCCGCCGTACCCGCGTCGGCGTCCGTCCCTGGCGGCTGCTTGAAGATGATCTTGAGGATCGGGAAGTACACCAGGACCGAGATCAGCGCGTTGATGATCATCGTGACGAGGTCGGCTCCCACCTCCCCGGTGCTCCCCCAGCGCTCCACCATCCACTGGTAGATCGGCGCCTTGTAGAACCCCTGCAACGCCGCGGCCGCGAAGGTGATGAGCACGTAGGCCACGAAGTACCAGGTCGCCGCCCGCCAGACGTCGGTGTCCGACTTGAACGTGATGTTGCGCTGGAGGAAGAAGTTGATGACCTGGGCGATGAGCAGCGTGATCTGGACGGCGAGGAAGTACGCGAGTCCCCCGCCACCCGTCGGCAGCGGCCCGGCCGCGTAGTCGAAGAGGAAGAACGTCGATCCGTCCGCGTTCGTGCTCACGGCGAAGGCTCGGAACGTCTGGTCCACGAGCGGGGTCATGGTGAGGACCCACTTGAACAGCGGCATCAGCGCGAGCTGGAGCACGGTCATGCCGGTGCTCAGGAGCGAGAACATGACGAACTGCGCGACCGTGGGGCGGCGCTCGGAGAAGTCAGCCCAGAACGTGCGCACGTGCGCCTCCCCGCTGCGGGAGTCGGCGTCCGGCTCCACCGTCGACCCGCGGGCACGCCACGGCGGGACGCCTGCCCGTGTCCGGTGCCTCGGGTACGCCCGGGTGCGTACGTGGGTCCACGTGTGTCTCCTTCGACTGTCCAAGAGCGACCGCAGGGGAAGGCGCTCGCCTCCACCGCCGGCCGCACGCACGCGGTGACGCCGGCTCGCGACCACGTCCACGTCGGACGTCGGCGGTCGGTCGCCGGCAGCGTGTCGCCTCCAGGCGGGTTATAACGAACTCATCACAGCGCACTCGCGTCGAGGCGGGAGAGCGGTTTGCATAACCTGTCGGTTCTGACGCACAAACTGTCGTGCGGTCCCGGCCGCCGGACCCGGCCTGCGGCGGGCGGATCCTCGCCCGCGAGAACGACGCCCCGTCCCCTACAGCGGGAGGTCGCCGACCAGGGTGGGCACGCCCGGCAGCCGTGTGACCGCGGGCGCACGCAGCGCGTCGAGGACGAGCGCGTGGGCGCGCGCGTAGGCGTTCGCCGCACTGTCGGTGCCCTGCGGGAGCCCGCGGCTCACGGCCGCCATGAGGAGGATCACGTCGCCGGTCGCGACGTCCGCACGCAGGCTGCCCTCGTGCTGGGCCGCGGTGACGAGGGCGTCGACGAGCCCGACGAGCTCGTCGCGGACGCCTCCGAGCCAGACGTCGTGCTGCAGGCCCTCGGACTCCTGGGGCGTGACCGTCGCCGTCAGCGCGAGCACGACGCGCAGCCGGTGCGACCAGCCGAGCGCTCCGACGAGGGCGCCCCACGCCGTCGGCTCGCGGTCCCGCGCCGAGCGCATGTCGGCCAGGAGCCCTCCGAGGGCGTCGCCCAGGACGGCGTGCAGGAGTGCCTCACGGTCGGGGAAGCGGCGGTAGAGCGTCGCGATGCCGACCCCCGCCTCGCGGGCGACGGTCTCGAGCGCGACGTCCGGGCCGACGTCGACGAACAACGACGCGGCGGCCGCGACGATCTGGTCGCGGTTGCGCCGGGCGTCGGCGCGCAGGACGGGCTCGGACATCTCTTTCCCCCTCGGTCGGCCTTCCGCTGCAGCGTATCCCCCGCTAGATTCTCGATACGGAGGATAACCCTCCGGTTTCGCCGAGGCGTGGTGTTCGCGCACGAGAGGAGGCCGCGATGGAGCGGTCGTGGGACGACGAGATCGATGTCCTGGTGGTCGGGACCGGTGCAGCAGGGCTCTCGGCGGCGATCGCCGCCGCGGACGCCGGCTCGAAGGTCCTCCTGGTCGAGGGCACCGACCGGTGGGGCGGCACGACGATGCGCAGCGGGGGCGGCCTGTGGATGCCCGCCAATCCGCTCATGGCGCGCGACGGCGTGGACGACTCGGTCGAGAAGGCTCTGACGTACCTCGACGCGGTGGTCGAGGACGCGGGACCCGCGACGTCTCCCGAGCGCAAGCGAGCGTTCGTCGAGGCCGTGCCGGAGGTCGTCACGAGCCTCGAGAAGCACGGCGTGCGCTGGGTCCGCGCGACCGACTACCCGGACTACTACCCCGAGCAGCCCGGCGGGATGGTGGGACGCAGCATCGAGGCCCGCGCCTTCGACACCCGTCGCCTCGGCTCGTGGATCAAGTACTCCCGCATGACCGACGGCGGCATGCCGCTCCCCCTGCGGACCGACGACGTGTGGCTCCTCGCCCGGGCCTGGTCGTCCGCCAGCGGGTTCGTCCGCGGCGCCCGGTTCGTCGGACGTACCCTCGGCAGCCTGGTGCGCGGGCAGCGTCCCGCCGGCATCGGCGCAGCGCTCGTGTGCTCGCTCATGCAGGTCGTGCGGGACCAGGGCACGCCCGTGCTGCTGAGCACGCCGCTCGTCGAGCTCGTGGTCGAGGACGACGCCGTCGTCGGGGCGCTGCTCGGCGGCCCGGCGGGCCCCCGGACGGTTCGCACCCGGGGCGGGGTCGTCGTCGCGGCGGGCGGGTTCGCCCACCGCACCGAGTGGCGCGAGAAGTACCACGGCGTCCCCGGGTGGAGCGCAGCCGCCGACGGCGACCTCGGGACCGGGATCGAGGCCGGCGTCGCGGCCGGCGGGACCCTGGCCCTCATGGACGACGCGTGGTGGGGAGCCGGCGTCCCCGTCGAGGGCGGCATGAACGGGTTCGTGCTGAGCGAGCGCAGCATGCCCTACAGCATCCTGGTGGACCAGGAGGGTCGGCGGTACACCAACGAGTCGGCGAGCTACATCGACTTCGGCCACGCCATGCTCGAGCACGACAGCGCCACGCCGTCGATCCCGTCCTGGCTCGTCCTGGACGCCCGGGCCCGCCGCAAGTACCTGTTCACGATCGCACCGTCGGGGACCAAGAAGCTCGAGAAGGCCGGCACGCTCGTCGTCGCGGACACGCTCGAGGACCTCGCCCGGCTGCTGCACATCGCGCCGGAGAACCTCGCGGCGACCGTCGAGAGGTTCAACGGCTTCGCCCGCTCGGGCGTCGACGAGGACTTCCACCGTGGCGACTCGCTCTACGACCGCTACTACGGCGACCCCGGGGTCAGACCGAACCCCAACCTCGGCCCGATCGAGAAGGGCCCGTTCACGGCCGTGAAGATCGTGCCGGGCGACCTGGGCACCAAGGGGGGCCTCCTCACCGACGAGCACGGAGCGGCGCTCCGCGAGGACCTCACGCCGGTCCCCGGGCTCTACGCCGCCGGGAACTCGACGGCCGCGGTCACCGGTCGCACCTACCCCGGCCCCGGCTCCACGATCGGACCCGCCGTCGTGTTCGGCTACCTCGGCGCCCGCCACGCCGCGCGCCGGGCCGTCCTGGCCTCGACCCCCTGACCGTCCGGTGCGCCCCCGCCCCCGAGGGGGCGCACCGGACCGAGGTCCGCCCGTCGTCAGGAGCCCCGCTCGGGTCCCTCGCCAGGCTCGGGACCTTGGGCTCTGGCGCGACCGCACCTCTCCGGTGTCGACTGGAGGCGTCCCCCCGAACAGAGGAGCGCTCCCCCGTGCCCGACGCCGTCCGTCCCTCCCGCCCCTTCCGGCCACGGCTCGTACCCGAGCCGTCCGCGGGTCCGGGTGCGGCTCCGGGCGCGGGGGAAGGGATGCTGCGGTCCGCCTGGGTGAGCCCGGTACGGACTGCGGTCTACTTCTACTCGTCGGCGTCGGGCATGGTGCGCTCGTTCGCGCAGCGGCTCGGCCGCGAGGTGTTCGACCTGAGCGAGCGCGAGGTCCGTCGTTCGGTGCCCGCGGGCCCCTGGGTGCTGCTCACCCCGTCCTACAAGACGGGCAACGTCGACAACGACACGATCCCCGAGCCCGTGCGCCGCTTCCTCTCGAGCCCGCTCGCGCGGCGCCGCCTCGTGGGGGTCATGGGATCGGGGAACAGGAACTTCGGTGAGCACTACCAGGCGGCGTGCCGGCAGATCGCGCGCACGTCGGGGCGTCCTGTGCTCTTCGAGTTCGAGCTGCAGGGCACGTCGTGGGACGTCGAGGAGGCGCGCCGCATCCTCGACGACCTGGACCTGGCGCTGACCGCGGAGCACGCACGGCTCGCGTCGGGGGCCTCGGGTGGCGTCCGCGGCTCGCGGTAGACGCGCACCGGAGCCGGACCGGCCCCGGCGCCGTCCGAGGACCCCCTGCTCCCCCGGAGGCGCCGGGCCGCCGCGCCGTGACGGGACGCACGACCCCCAAGGCCTCGACCGTCACGAGCAGCGACACCTCGTACTCTACTGAGGGCAACGCCGTTGCGGTGCCGATGCACCAACAGATGAGAGACCTCTCATGTGAACTCCACCACATGCACATCCGGGCCGCACCCCGCCGCCACGTCACGGCTGAGTCACGGCTGAGTCACGGCGGCACGCCGTGGAGACGGTACCCACCCGCCCCCGTGCCTCCTCCCACCCGGCAGACCAGGCCGCGCGACGCCGTCGGGCACGGAGCCACGACCCGCCGCCACGTGTCCCCACCTGCTGCCAGCACGCCCACGATCCTGGGACAATCGAAGCGTGACGACACATGAGAACCCCCCGGGAGAGCGACTCAGCCGCGCGTTCCAGCACCGGCTGAACGAGCTGTTCGCGAAGAGGCAGCGCGCCGGACGCGGCGCGACCAACCGCGAGGTCGCGACCTGGATGACCGAGCACGGCTACGCCGTCAAGGAGGCGTACCTGAGCGCGCTGCGCGGCGGGCACCGCACCTCGCCCTCGCTGCGCATCATCGAAGGCCTCGCCGCGTACTTCGGCGTCGAGCCCAAGGACCTCCTGGACACGGGCGAGGACCCCAAGAAGGACCTCCGCCTGGCCCTGTCGGACCACGGCGTCGAGGCCTTCGCGATGCGCGCCGAGGGCCTGTCCGCCGAGAACGTGCGCGCCGTGACCCAGCTCCTCGACCAGATGCGGCGCATGCAGTCCCTGCCCGCCGTCGAGCCGGCCGACGAACCGTGACGGACCATCGCGCGTGGCTCACCTCGGCGGGCCTCGACCGCGCGAGCACCATCGACGAGGCCCGCGAGATCGTCGCAAGCCTGCGCGGGCGGCCCGTCGACGTCGTCGACGCCCCGCTCGGCGAGGGCGTGTCCGGCCTGTGGCTCAGCCGGCCGGACGCCGAGACGATCGTCGTGAGCCCCCAGGCCGCGCTCTCCGCGCACCACCGGCGCCACATCATCGCCCACGAGCTCGTCCACATCCTCGACGCGTGCGCCGACCCCTCGGCACCTGCGCCCGGTCCGCAGTGGCGCAACCGCTACGAGGACCCCGTCGAGCACCGCGCGGAGCTCCTCGCGAGCGAGCTCATGATGTCGATCGAGGCCACGGGCGGCGTCGGGCACCGGCTCGCCGGGATGGAGCGCTACCGGTGACCGAGATCGCCTTCCTCCTGTTCGCCGGGGCCGCGGCCTGGACCGCCGTCCGGCACCGCTCCCACCTCGACGGGGACCGCGCGATCACCTGGGGGCTCGGGCTCGTCGCGGCCGCCTCGGCGCTGCGGATCGACACGGTCGAGTCCGCGATGCTGACGAGCGCCCCGGCCGGGGTCCACGAGGTCGCCAAGCACGCGCTCCTCGTCGCGGGCTGCCTGTGCATCGCCGCGTGGGTCCAGGGCACCCAGGGCCGACGCCCCCGACCCCGCCACGTCGTCACGGGCGTCCTGACCATGGTGGGCGTGCTCGTCGTGGTGTTCGTGCTCAACGGCCCCTGGGAGCGCCGCGACCTCGACTTCCAGACCGCGGGCAAGCCCTGGATGGCCCTGTACTGGGCCGCCTACTACGGCGCGTTCCTCTGGGCGACGGCGACGTTCGGCGTCTCGACCCTGCGGGCCCGCGGCGAGCGGCCTCGCGGCGGGCGGTGGGGCATGGACCTGGCCGCGGCCGGGGCGTTCGTCGGCGTCCTGTGGGCGCTGTGCAGCGTCGTCAACGTGATCATGCTGGAGCCGGGCGCCGCCGAGCCGTACCGCTTCCTCGGGATCCGCACCCGGTACCTCATCGCCGCGGCGAGCCTGCTGCTCACGGTCGGGATCATGGGGCACCTGCTCACCGCGGCCCGCACCCGCCGGAGCCGACGAGCGGACCTGGACGCCCTGCACGCCCACCTCGTCGACACCGTCGCGGAGTCCCGTCTGCCCGCCGTCCGGCCCGAGGTCGCGGAGTACCACCGCACGATCGAGATCATGGACGCCCTGGCGGCGCTCGCCCACTACTCCGAGCCGCAGGACGCGGACCGCGTCCGCCGCACCGTCGGCGAGGCGCCCGAGCACGTCCTGCGCGCCCTGCAGATCGACCTCGCCGCGACCCGGCGCGGGATGGACGACCGGCCGCCGACCCCGGCCGACTGGGGTGCATGGGTCAGCGACGACGAGTCCCTGCGCCACCTGGGTCGCGCGTTCCGCGAGCAGACCCCGTCGCGGCGCGCGGACGTCCTGGTGGCAGTCCTCGGCCACGACGGCAGCGGCGACGCCCACGGCCGACCGGGCGCACCGGCCGACCACCCCTGACACGCGCCGACGACGCCCGCCCGTACACCCCCCGCCGCACCCGGAGAGCCATGTCCCACCCTGCCCCCGCCGCGCCGCCCACCCCTCCCGCGCCGGCCGCGCCGGCCGCCGGCACGCTCCCCGCCGCCCAGCACCCTCGGTGGGCCGTCGTCGTGACCGAGGTCCTCGCGCCCGGGTACACGGTCGCCGCGCTGGTCCTCGCGACGGCCCTGTACGCCTCCCCCGGTCTCGCGGGCCTGGGTCACGTGGTGCTCGCCGTGCTCCTGTGCGGCGGGCTGCCGTACCTGTTCGTGCACGGTCTGGCGCGCCTGCGGGTCCTCGAGTCCCGGCACGTGCGCCCGCGGGCCCAGCGCATGGTCGTCTTCGCGGGGCTCGTCGTCATCGAGGTCACGGCCATCGTCGTCCTGCACCTCACGGGCGCACCGCCCCTGCTGCCCGCGCTCCTCACGGCGTACCTCGCGGGGGTCGTGGCCCTCGCGCTCGTGACCCCCGTCGTCCGGGCGTCGGTCCACACGGGGGTGTTCTCGGTCGCGGCAGGCGTCGCGACGACGCTCTCGTGGTGCCTCGCGGCCGGGCTGCTCGCCGTGGCCGTGGTCGTGGGTCTGGCCCGGCTCGGCGTGCGCGACCACACCCGCCCCGAGGTCGTCACCGGGCTCGCACTGGGCGCGGTCGTCGGTGCGGGGGCCGCCGCGCTGCTCGTGGGCTGACCCGGAGCCGCCACCGTACGCCCGGGCCGGCGGCGCCGTCGGGCCTCCCGGAACCCTTGACGACCCGGCTCCCAGGGGTGATCCTCGATCCATGCCGACGACGCCCGCCCCGCACCCGTACGCCGCTACCGTGCGACCTGCGGGCCGACAGCAGGCCCCCCCGACCCGGCGACACCGCCCGTCCCGATGACGGCCGCACTCGTCGCGGGACTCGTCGCCGGGTACGCGATCGCGATCCCCGTAGGTGCCATCGCGGTCTACCTCGTGACGCTCACGGCGCGCACGCGCTTCACCGTGGGCGCCGCCGCAGGCCTGGGGACCGCGACGGCCGACGGCATCTACGCCACGATCGCCGTGGTCGCGGGCGCGTTCGTCGCCCCGCTCGTCGCGACGGTCCGCACGCCGCTCACGTGGGCGTCGGTCGCGGTCCTCGCGTTCCTCGCCTGGCGCACGTTCCGCCCCGCGCTCCAGCGCGTCCTGCCCGACGGCGCCACACCCCGCCCCGCGACGAGCGACACCACTCCCGTGCGCGCCTACGCGACGCTCCTCGGGCTGACCCTGGTCAACCCCGCGACCGTCGTCTACTTCGCGGTGCTCGTCGCGGGCGGGGCACTGAGCCCCGACGCGACCGGGCCCGAGCGGGCCGTGTTCGTCGCTGCGGCGTTCCTCGCGTCCGCGAGCTGGCAGATGGTCGTCGCGGGAGGCGGCGCGGTGCTCGGGCGCGCGCTGACCAACGACACCGGCCAGCGCGTGACCGCGGCCGTCGGCGGACTCGTGATCCTGGGCCTCGCGGTGCACCTGGCGATCGGGGCCTGACGGCCCGCACGGAGCAGCCGCGCACCCGCCCCCGAGGCGTCACCGCACGGCGACGCGTGCCGGGTCGTGCCTCACGACCGCCGACCGCAGGACACGGGGCAGCCCGGTCCCCGGAGGGCGGGCGCCGCCGTCGGGCAGGAACGACGAGGCCCCGGTGGCCGGCCGCGCGAGGAGCGCGACCGACCACCGGGGCCGTCGTCGAGGAGTCAGCGCGGATCAGACGTCCGTGCTGTCACCGATCCGGTGCACGAGGATCGAGTTCGTCGTACCCGGCTGGCCCACGGGCGCACCCGAGACGACGACCACGAGGTCGCCGACCTCGGCGAGACCGTTGGCCTGCAGGGTCGTGTCGACCTGGCTGACCATCGCGTCCGTGTTCTGCACCTCGGGGACCTGGTAGGTCTGGGTGCCCCACGAGAGCGACAGGACGTTGCGCACGTGCTCACGCGGCGTGAACGCGAGCAGCGGGATCGCCGAACGCAGACGCGACATGCGGCGCGCCGAGTCACCCGACTGCGTGAACGTCGCGAGGTACTTCGCGCCGAGGATCTCACCGATCTCCGCCGCGGCGCGCGTGATGGCGCCACCACGCGTGTGCGGGGTCGAGCCGAGCGGCGCCATGCGCTCGCGGCCGGCCTCCTCGGTCGCCTCGATGATGCGGGCCATCGTCTCGACCGTGAGGATCGGGAAGTCGCCCACGCTCGTCTCGCCCGAGAGCATGACCGCGTCGGCCCCGTCCAGGACGGCGTTCGCGCAGTCCGACGCCTCGGCGCGCGTGGGGCGCGGCGAGTTCGTCATGGACTCCAGGACCTGCGTCGCGACGATGACCGGCTTGGCGTTGCGGCGAGCCATCTCGACGATGCGCTTCTGCACGAGCGGGACCTGCTCGAGCGGCAGCTCGACCGCGAGGTCACCACGCGCGACCATGACACCGTCGAACGCGTCGACGATCTCGGCGAGGTTCTCGACAGCCTGCGGCTTCTCGATCTTCGCGATGACGGGGACCGTGCGGCCCTCCTCGTCCATGATCGCCTTGACGTCGTCGAAGTCCGCAGCCGAACGCACGAACGACAGCGCGATGAGGTCCGCACCCAGGCGAAGAGCCCAGCGCAGGTCGTCGCGGTCCTTCTCGGACAGCGCCGGCACGGAGACCGCGACGCCCGGGAGGTTGAGACCCTTGTTGTTCGACACCGGGCCGGCGACCTCGACGCGCGTCACGACGCGCGGGCCCTCGACGGCGGTGACGCGGACGAGCACCTTGCCGTCGTCGATGAGGATGGGGTCGCCGACGCGAGCGTCGCCCGGCAGGCCCTTGTGCGTCGTGGAGACGAGCTCCTTGGTGCCGACGACGTCCTCGGTCGTGATGGTGAACGTGTCACCCTCGTTGAGCCAGTGCTTCTCGTCGCCGCCGAAGCGGCCCAGGCGGATCTTCGGCCCCTGGAGGTCGACGAGCACCGCGACCGAACGGCCCGACGCCTCGGCTGCCTCGCGCACGCCGTGATAGACGGCTGCGTGCTCCTCGGCGCTGCCGTGGCTGCGGTTGATCCGCGCCACGTCCATCCCGGCGTCGACGAGCGCCCGGAGCTGCTCCTTCGACTCGGTCGCGGGTCCGATGGTGCAAACGATCTTTGCTCTGCGCATTTCTCCAGCCTCGTTGTTCCTTCGTGTCCGGCGGAACCGGACCGCTTCGGGCCCCTGCCTGGGCCCCGTCTCCACCCCGACGTCCTGACGGACGCCGGGGCGCGTCTCACTGTCCTGTCATGCTCTCAGCGACACGGTCGACGCGCGCACCGGAGCGGGCAGCTCGCTGCTGCCCTGCAGGTACGCGTCGACCGACGCCGCCGCGGCACGTCCCTCGGCGATCGCCCACACGATGAGCGACTGACCGCGACCCGCGTCGCCCGCGACGAAGACACCCGGCGTGGTGGCCGCGAAGTCGTCGCCCCGCGCCACGAGCCCGCGCGTCGTCAGCCCGATGTCGGACTGGGCCGAGAGCGTGTCCGTCTCCGGTCCCGTGAAGCCCATGGCCACGAGGACGAGATCGGCAGGGATCTCGCGCTCGGTGCCGGGCTTGGGGACCCGTCGCCCGTCGGGGAGGTACTCGGTCTCCGCGACGACGAGCGCCCGCACGCGGCCGTCCTCGCCCGCGAGGAACTCGACGGTCGAGGCCAGGTACGCCCGCTCACCGCCCTCCTCGTGCGAGGACGAGACCTCGAAGAGGATCGGGTCGGTCGGCCAGGGCTGGCTCGAGGCACGCTCGCGCGGCGGCTGCTTGCCGATCGCGAGGGTCGTGACGCTCCTCGCGCCCTGACGCAGCGACGTGCCCAGGCAGTCGGACCCGGTGTCGCCGCCACCGATGATGATGACGTCCTTGCCCGTCGCGACGATCTGGTCCTCGACCGTGCCGCCCGCGACGACCGTGTTGGCCTGGTGCAGGAACTCCATGGCGAAGTGGACACCGTCCAGGTCGTTGCCCGGCACCTGCAGCGCGCGCGGGATCGTGGCCCCGGTCGCGAGGACGACGGCGTCGAACCGACGACGCAGCTCGTCCCAGGTGATGTCCGTACCGATCTCCACGCCCGGGCGGAAGCGCGTGCCCTCGGCCTCCATCTGCGCGAGGCGACGGTCGATGTGCATCTTCTCGAGCTTGAAGTCCGGGATGCCGAACCGCAGCAGGCCGCCGATCGCGGCGTCGCGCTCGTAGACGACGACCGTGTGGCCGGCCCGCGTGAGCTGCTGCGCCGCCGCGAGCCCGGCAGGGCCCGAGCCGACGACCGCCACGGTCGAGCCCGTGAGGCGCTGCGGCACGTGCGGCGTGACGAGCCCGCGCTCGAACGCCTCGTCGATGATCGAGACCTCGACGTTCTTGATCGTCACGGCCGGCTGGTTGATGCCCAGCACGCAGCTCGACTCGCACGGGGCCGGGCACACGCGCCCCGTGAACTCCGGGAAGTTGTTCGTCTCGTGCAGCCGCTCGCTGGCCTCCGCCCACTGGTCGCGCCACACCAGGTCGTTCCACTCGGGGATGAGGTTCCCGAGCGGGCAGCCCTGGTGGCAGAACGGGATGCCGCAGTCCATGCAGCGCCCCGCCTGCTCCTTGAGGAACGGCTGCCCCTCGACCAGGTGCTCGTGCACGTCGCGCCAGTCCCGCAGACGGACCTCGACCGGACGGTTGGGCGGGAGCTCACGCTCCCGCACCTTCAGGAATCCGCGGGGATCAGCCACGGGCCACCTCCAAGATCTGGTCCCACACGCCCGGGGCGGCGGGATCGAGCCCGTCGAGCTCGGCCTGCGCGAGCGCCTTGCGCACGCGGGCGAACTCGGCCGGCAGGATGCGCGTGAAGCGAGCGCGAGCCGCGTCGAAGTCCTCGAGCAGCTCGGCCGCGATCGGCGAGCCGGTCTCCTCGAGGTGCGTGCGGACCAGGCCCTCGACCAGCGCGGCGTCCGCGTCGTCGAGCGGGTCGAGCAGCAGCTCGCCCGAGGCCACGCCCGACGTGTTCATCGCCTGCGGGCGCAGGTCGAGCACGTAGGCCGTCCCTCCCGACATGCCCGCACCCAGGTTGCGGCCGGTCGGTCCGAGGATCACGACGGACCCACCGGTCATGTACTCGAGGCCGTGGTCGCCCACGCCCTCCACGACCAGCGTCGCCCCCGAGTTGCGGACCGCGAACCGCTCGCCCACGAGACCGCGCAGGAAGATCTGCCCGGACGTGGCGCCGTACCCGATCACGTTGCCCGCGACCACGTTGCTCGATCCCGTGAGGACCGCGGCACGGTCCGGCCGGACGATGATGCGTCCGCCCGACAACCCCTTGCCGACGTAGTCGTTGGCGTCGCCGAACAGCCGCAGCGTGATGCCGCGCGGGAGGAAGGCCCCCATCGACTGACCGGCCGACCCCGTGAGGGAGACGTCGATCGTGTCGTCGGCCAGCCCCTCGCCGCCGTACCGCTTGGTCACCTCGTGGCCGAGCA
The DNA here is from genome assembly GCF_059651515.1 of Oerskovia sp. 140933. Taxonomy (NCBI): domain Bacteria; kingdom Bacillati; phylum Actinomycetota; class Actinomycetes; order Micrococcales; family Cellulomonadaceae; genus Oerskovia; species Oerskovia sp. 140933. The sequence continues at coordinate 48,299 of NZ_JAMXIO010000028.1, read as the reverse complement.
TGGTGCCCACGGTGCGGTTGACGTTGCGGATCGGCAGCGCGATGCGGACGGGCTCACGGTCCTCGAGCGCGTCGGTCGCCAGCGTGATGAGCTGGTTGTCGAGCGCCCGGTCGAGGCCGTGGTCCTGCGTCGTCGTGTTGCGCAGCGACGCCCCCTCGACCGGCTGCGGCCTCTCCAGGACGGGCCCGAGGTCGAGCCCCTGCGCCTTCCAGTGCTCGACCGCCTTGCGGGTGTCCAGCGCCTCGACGTGGCCGACAGCCTCCTCGATCGAGCGGAACCCGAGCCGCGCCAGGTGCTCGCGCACCTCCTCGGCGATGAACTCGAAGAAGTTCACGACGAACTCCGGCTTGCCCGTGAAGCGGGCACGGAGCTCGGGGTTCTGGGTCGCGACACCGACCGGACAGGTGTCCAGGTGGCACACGCGCATCATGACGCAGCCCGAGACGACCATGGGGGCCGTCGCGAAACCGAACTCCTCCGCGCCGAGCAGCGCGCCGATCACGACGTCGCGGCCCGTCTTCATCTGGCCGTCGACCTGGACCACGATGCGGTCGCGCAGGTTGTTCAGCACGAGCGTCTGCTGGGTCTCGGCCAGGCCGAGCTCCCACGGGGTGCCCGCGTGCTTGAGCGACGTGAGCGGGCTCGCGCCCGTCCCGCCGTCGTGCCCCGAGATGAGGACGACGTCCGCGTGCGCCTTGGACACGCCCGTCGCGACCGTGCCCACGCCGAACTCGCTCACGAGCTTGACGTGCACACGGGCCGACGGGTTCGCGTTCTTGGCGTCGTGGATGAGCTGCGCCAGGTCCTCGATCGAGTAGATGTCGTGGTGCGGCGGCGGGGAGATGAGCCCCACGCCCGGCGTCGAGTGACGCGTCCGGGCGATCCACGGGTAGACCTTGTGGCCGGGCAGCTGACCGCCCTCGCCGGGCTTGGCGCCCTGAGCGAGCTTGATCTGGATGTCGTCCGCGTTCGTCAGGTACTCCGAGGTCACGCCGAAGCGGCCCGACGCGATCTGCTTGACCCTCGAGCGGCGCTCCGGGTCGTACAGGCGCTCCGGCTCCTCGCCGCCCTCGCCCGTGTTGGACCGGCCGCCGAGCCGGTTCATCGCGATCGCGAGGGTCTCGTGCGTCTCGGCCGAGATGGAGCCGTAGGACATCGCGCCGGTGTTGAACCGCTTGACGATCTCGCTGACGGGCTCGACCTCGTCGACCGACAGCGCCGGGCGCTGCCCCTCCTGGAACTCCAGGAGGCCGCGCAGCGTCATCAGACGTGTCGACTGGTCGTCGACCCGCTGGGTGTACTGGCGGAACACGTCGTAGCGGCGCTCGCGCGTCGCGTGCTGCAGGCGGAAGACCGTCTCCGGGTCGAAGAGGTGCTCCTCGCCGTCCCGGCGCCACTGGTACTCGCCGCCCGTGGTGAGGCGGACGTGCGCCTGGTGGTTGCCGGAGGCCGGGTAGGCCTCCGCGTGCCGGGCCGCGACCTCGGCCGCGAGGACGTCGAGACCGATGCCGCCGAGGCGGCTCGTGGTCCCGGCGAAGTAGTCGGCGACCAGCTCGTGCGAGAGCCCGAGGGCCTCGAACACCTGCGCACCCCGGTAGGAGGAGATGGTCGAGATGCCCATCTTGCTCATGACCTTCAGGACGCCCTTGCCGAGCGCCTTGATGAGGTTCTTGACGGCACGCTCGGGGCTGACCGACACGAAGCCGGACTTGGCGAGGTCCTCGACGGTCTCCATCGCGAGGTACGGGTTGACCGCAGCCGCCCCGTACCCGATGAGCAGGGCCACGTGGTGGACCTCGCGGATGTCGCCGGCCTCGACGACGAGCGAGACCTGGGTGCGCGTGTGCCGACGCAGCAGGTGGTGGTGGACCGCGCTGGACAGGAGCAGCGACGGGATCGGCGCGAGCTCCTGGTTGGAGTCGCGGTCGGAGAGCACGATGAAGCTCGCTCCCTCGGCCACGTGCGCGTCGACCTCGGCGAAGATCTCCTCGAGCCGCGCCTGGAGGGCTTCTCCCCCGCCGCTGACGGGATAGAGACCCTTGACCGTCACGGCCCGGAAGATGCCCTCGAGGGCCGGGTCCCGGTCCACGCGCAGGATCTTCGCGAGCTCGTCGTTGTCGAGCACCGGGAACGGCAGGATGAGCTTGCGGGCGTGCAGCGGGCTGTCGTCCAGGAGGTTCGGCTCGGGGCCGATCGCCCCGCCGATCGAGGTGACCAGCTCCTCGCGGATCGCGTCGAGCGGAGGGTTCGTCACCTGGGCGAACATCTGCGTGAAGTAGTCGAACAGCAGCCGGGGTCTGCTGGACAGCACCGCGATGGGCGTGTCCGTGCCCATGGCGCCCAAGGGCTCCGCGCCCGTGTTCGCCATGGGGGTGAGCAGGATCCGCAGCTCCTCCTCGGTGTAGCCGAACGCGCGCTGACGACGCTGCACCGACGCCGGGCTGTGCGCGACGTGCTCGCGCTCGGGCATGCGGTCGAGGTAGACCGAGTTGTCGGCGACCCACTGCGCGTACGGACGCTGCGCGGCGAGCTGCCCCTTGATCTCGTCGTCCTCGATGATGCGGCCCTGGCCGGTGTCGACCAGGAACATGCGGCCCGGCTCGAGGCGGCCCTTGCGCACGATCGTCGCGGGGTCGAGGTCGAGGACCCCGGCCTCGGACGCCAGGACGACGAGCCCGTCCTCGGTCACCCAGTACCGGCCCGGGCGTAGCCCGTTGCGGTCCAGCACGGCGCCGATGAGGGTGCCGTCGGTGAAGTTCAGGCAGGCGGGTCCGTCCCACGGCTCCATGAGCGTGGAGTGGTACTCGTAGAAGGCCTTGCGGTCCGGGTCCATCTCGGCGTGGTTCTCCCACGCCTCGGGGACCATCATGAGGACCGCGTGCGGCAGCGAGCGTCCCGACAGGTGCAGGAGCTCGAGCACCTCGTCGAAGCTCGCGGAGTCGCTCGACCCCTCCGAGCAGACGGGCAGCAGCGGGGCGAGGTCGCCGAGCCGGTCGCTCTCCAGCATGCCCTGGCGGGCGGCCATCCAGTTGCGGTTGCCCCGCACCGTGTTGATCTCGCCGTTGTGCGCGATCATGCGGAACGGCTGGGCGAGTGGCCAGGACGGGAACGTGTTGGTCGAGAAGCGCGAGTGCACCAGGACCAGCTCGCTCGCGTAGCGCGGGTCGGAGAGGTCCGGGAAGAACGGCTCGAGCTGCGCGACCGTCAGCATGCCCTTGTAGGTGAGCGTGCGTGAGGACAACGACGCGAAGAACAGGCCGAGCTCGTGCTCGGCCCGCTTGCGCAGCCGGTAGGTCCGGCGGTCCAGGTCGAGGCCCGACAGCTCGCGCGTCAGGTCCGCGACGACGATCTGCCGGAAGCTGGGCATCGAGGCGCGCGCGCTCGGTCCGACGAGGTCCGCGGTGACGGGGACGTCTCGCCAGGCGAGGACGACGAGCTTCTCCTCGGCCGCGATGGCCTCGACCTGCCGGACCGTCTCGGCCGCGGCGACGGGGTCCTGCGGCAGGAAGGCCATGCCGATGGCGTAGTGGCCTGCGGGCGGCAGGTCGACGTCGACGACGTCCCGCACGAAGGCGTCGGGGATCTGGGTCAGGATGCCTGCCCCGTCACCGCTGTTCTCCTCGGCGCCGACGGCGCCGCGGTGGTCCAGGTTGAGCAGGGCCGTGAGCCCCGCGTCAACGATGTCTCGTCCGGGTGTGCCGCGCAGCGTCGCCACGAAGGCGACGCCGCACGCGTCGTGCTCGGCCACAGGGTCGTACAGGCCCTGTGCCGAAGGCGCAGCGGCCCGGTGCAGCGGCGTGGTCATCAACACCGTCCTCACAGGCGCCCGGCCATGGGCCGGGCTTTGATCCAACTTGGGGGATTGTGGGACTTCATCGGCCCAACGGACATGATCGAACCTGCTCGACGGTTGTCCAGCGGGTTCGCCTATGAAAAGACGGATGCCTCAGCGACCTGGTTCGGGTCTGGCAGCATCTGCCTGCTCGGGCTCCGCAGCACCGAGCGATACTGTCTCCTCGCGCCCCGGATGGCGGCGCCCGACAACGATAAACGCTATCAACGCACCGACGCCGACCAGGATGGAGGTCCAGACGTTCAGCCGGAGACCGAGCACCAGCTCGGCGTCGTCGATGCGCAGCATCTCGATCCACACACGACCAAGCGTGTAGAAGAGAACGTACAGCCAGAATACCCGACCGTGACCCAGCCTGAAGCGACGGTCGAGGTAGATGAGGAGGAAGGCCGCCGCGACGTTCCAGAGCATCTCGTAGAGGAACGTCGGGTGGAACAGCGTCCCGGACTCGTAGCCGCTCGGAAGGTACCGGTCGCTGATCTCCAGCCCCCACGGCAGGGTCGTGGCGCTGCCGAACAGCTCCTGGTTGAACCAGTTGCCGAGGCGCCCGATCGCCTGTGCCAGCAGGAGCCCCGGGGCGAGGGCGTCCGCGAAGGCAGGGAAGCTGACCTTCTGCCGGCGGCACCCGATGTAGGCGCCCACGGCTCCCAGGGCGATCGCGCCCCAGATCCCGAGCCCGCCGTCCCAGATGCGCAGGGCCTTGACGGGGTCACCGTCGGGGCCCCAGTACGCGTCGGGTGAGGAGATCACGTGATAGATGCGCCCGCCCACGATCCCGAACGGCACGGCCCAGAAGGCGATCTCCAGGACGTCGTCGGGGTCGCCGCCGCGCTCGACCCAGCGCTTGCGGGTGAGCCACACCGCGACCGCGATGCCCGCGAGGATCGCGAGCGCGTAGGCGCGCAGCGGGAAGGGGCCGATGCTCCAGGTGTGCTGGGACGGGCTGGGGATCGAGGCGACCACGGGCCCGACGGCGGCGATCAGCCCGTTCATGCCGTCACCTGCCCCGAGGCCGACTCGGGCGCGCGCGCCGTGCGGACGCCCTCGGCGAGGTCGCGCGCGACCGCACGCAGGTTCTCGAGGCGGTCCTCCCACGGCGCGTCGCCGAGGAGCGGGCGGACGAAGGCCGAGCCGACGATGACGCCGTCGGCGTAGCGGGCGACCTGGGCCGCCTGGGCGCTCGTCGAGACGCCCAGGCCCACGCACACGTGCTCGGCGCCCGCGGCGCGGGTCGCGGCGACCAGCTCCTCGGCCTTGCTGCCGACCTCGGCGCGGATGCCCGTGACGCCCATGGTCGAGGCGGCGTACACGAAGCCGCGCGAGGCGGCGGCCGTCAGGCGCAGGCGCTCGGGGGTCGAGCTCGGCGCGACGAGGAAGACCTTGTCCAGGTCGTGCGCGTCCGCCGCGGAGATCCACTCGCCGGCCTCGTCGGGGATGAGGTCGGCCGTGATGAGCCCGGCCCCTCCGGCAGCGGCCAGGTCGCGCGCGAACGCCTCGACGCCGTAGCGCAGCACGGGGTTCCAGTAGGTCATCACGAGGACCGGGACGCCGAGCGCGGCCACGGCCTCGACCGCGGTGACGACGTCGCGCACCCGCGTGCCGGCGGCGAGCGAGTGCTCGACGGCTCGCTGGATGACGGGACCGTCCATGACGGGGTCGGTGTAGGGCAGGCCCAGCTCGATGATGTCGACCCCGGACTCGACGAGAGCCGTCGCGGCCTGCACGGTGCCCTCGACGCTCGGGTAGCCGACGGGCAGGTAGCCGATGAGCGCGGCGCGCCCCTCGGCGGCCACCTCCTCGAGGCGTCCCGCCGTCGCGCGGGGGGCGCGCACGCCCCCGACGATCCCGCTCACAAGCTGCTCCCTTCGCCGTCGACCACGGTGTCCGCGTCGATCAGGTCGAACCACCGCGCCGCGGTCGCGACGTCCTTGTCCCCGCGGCCCGAGAGGTTCACCAGGATCACGGTGTCCTCCTTGCCCGCGGCGCGCGCCTCGCGCCCGATCCGGAGCGCACCGGCCAGCGCGTGCGCCGACTCGATCGCGGGGATGATGCCCTCGGTGCGGCACAGGAGGCGGAAGGCCTCCATGGCCTCGACGTCCGTCACGGGCTCGTACGTCGCCCGGCCCAGGTCGTGCAGCCAGGAGTGCGCCGGACCGACGCTCGGGTAGTCGAGGCCCGCGGAGATCGAGTGGCTGGGCAGGGTCTGGCCGTCCTCGTCCTGCATGAGGTAGGACCTCGCGCCGTGCAGGACGCCCGGGGCGCCGCCGCTGAAGCGGGCAGCGTGCCTGCCCGTCGGGACGCCCTCTCCCCCGGCCTCGAAGCCGTAGAGCGCGACGTCCTGGTCGTCGAGGAACGCGTTGAACAGGCCCATCGCGTTCGAGCCGCCTCCCACGCACGCCGCGAGCGCGTCGGGCAGGCGGCCGATGCGGTCGAGGATCTGGGCGCGCGCCTCCTCGCCGATGATGCGGTGGAAGTCGCGGACCATCTCCGGGAAGGGGTGCGGACCGGTGACCGTCCCCAGGAGGTAGTGCGTGGTGTCGACGTTGGCGACCCAGTCGCGCAGCGCCTCGTTGATCGCGTCCTTGAGGGTGCGCGACCCGATCGTGACGGGGACGACGGTCGCGCCGAGCAGGCGCATGCGCGCCACGTTCAGCGCCTGACGCTCGGTGTCCTCCTCGCCCATGTAGACGACGCACTCGAGGTCCATGAGCGCTGCGGCCGTCGCGGTCGCGACCCCGTGCTGGCCCGCACCGGTCTCCGCGATCACACGCTTCTTGCCCATGCGCTTGACGAGCAGCGCCTGGCCGAGGACGTTGTTGATCTTGTGCGACCCGGTGTGGTTGAGGTCCTCGCGCTTGAGGAAGACCCGGGCGCCGCCGGCGTGCTCGGCGAAGCGAGGCACCTCGGTGAGCGGGTTGGGGCGCCCCGTGTACTCGCGGTGAAGACGGGCGAGCTCCTGCTGGAACGTCGGGTCGTCGACGGCCTTGCGGTACTCGGACTCGAGCTCGTCGAGCGCGGCGATCAGGGCCTCCGGGACGAAGCGTCCACCGAAGTCCCCGAAGTAGGGGCCCTGCTGGTTCTGCAGGGAAGATGATGCGTCGGGCACGCGGCCTGACCTCCTCGGTACGGGATGTGCGGGGTGTCGGGGGCTGGGCTCAGCGGCGGACGGACCAGAGCGAGGGGTGCGAGCCGGCCGCGACCAGGTCGGCGACCGACGCGCGCGGGGCGGCGTCGGTGACGAGGGCCTCGCCCACGAGCACCGCGTGCGCGCCCGAGCGGGCGTAGTCCATGACGTCGTGCGGACCGCGCACGCCGGACTCGGCGATCCGGACGTACTCGTCGGGGATCGCGGGCGCGAGCCTCGCGAACGTCGTGCGATCGACCTCGAGCGTCTTGAGATCGCGCGCGTTGACGCCGATCACGCGCGCCCCGGCGTCGATCGCACGGCTGACCTCCTCGAGCGTGTGGACCTCGACGAGAGCCGTCATGCCGAGCGAGTGGACGCGCTCGACGAGGGAGGTCAGGACCGTCTGCTCGAGCGCCGCGACGATGAGCAGGACCAGGTCCGCACCGTGCGCGCGGGCCTCCCAGACCTGGTACGGCGTGACGACGAAGTCCTTGCGCAGGACAGGGATGTCGACCTTGCCGCGCACCTCGTCGAGGTCCGCGAGGCTCCCGTTGAACCGCCGCTGCTCGGTCAGGACCGAGATCACGGCGGCGCCGCCCTTCTCGTACTCCGAGGCGAGCGAAGCGGGGTCGGTGATAGCCGCCAGGTCCCCCTTGCTGGGGCTGGACCGCTTGACCTCGGCGATCACCGCGACGGCGTCCTCCGCCTTGAGCCGGCTGATGCAGTCGAGCGCTCCGTGGACGCGCGAGGCGCGTTCCTTCAGCTCGTCCAGGGTGGTCCTCGCCTGGCGCTCCGCCAGGTCCTCGCGGACTCCCGCGACGATGTCCTCCAGAACCGTCATGTGCCCTCTCCCCGTGCTCGTCGTCGACTCCGTGCCACGTGCGGTCCGCGGGGCCGTCTGCGGGGACCGTGACGAGTCACCGGCAGCATCTGTCCGCGAACCATTGACAGGGAGATACCTGCCATCGTAGGGCCGCCCGGGAGTGACCAGGGACACGTGTCATCTCGCGAGACGTGCCCCGGGGCCGCGCGGCGCGGTCACGAGGGCCCCAGGAACGGCACCAGGGCCGGGACGTTCCGTGCGATCCCGAAGCCGATCAGGACCACCAGACCGAGGATGCCGACCCACACGGGCACGGGCCGGGCCCGGGTGCCCCGCCACGACCGTCGGGCCCACAGCGCCCAGGCCAGGACGAGGACGGGGACGACGAGCACCCACAGGGGGTTCATGGCCCACGCGCCGGCCAGGTCGCCCGTCGCGAGGTCGTGGGTCGCGCGCAGCCCGCCGCAGGCCGGGCAGGCCCACCCCGTGAGCGCGAGGAGGGGGCACAGCGGGTAGCCGCCCTCGTGCGGGTCCACGAGCGCGAGCACGAGCGTGGCCCCGGCCACGCCCGCTCCCACCGCGGGTGGCGCGCGCAGCGCACGCCACCCGGGCGGGTCCGGCACGGCAGGGGTCGACGACGGCTCCCCCGGCTGCTGCGCGGGGGACGGCGCCCGGGGGGACGCAGGTGGGTCCGTCATCAGGGCGTCCCCTCGCGTGGTCCGCTCGCTCCTCAGGAGGTCGCCCCTCAGTAGTAGGAGGGGTCGAACTCCGCGGAGGCCACGCCGATGACCAGCAGGACCACGAAGACGATGATCGCGACGACCGACAGGGCGGAGGCGACCCAGCCGAGGATGACGCCCGCCTGCGCGAGCCCGCCGTTGTTCGCCTCGCCGGCCTCGACCGCTCGCTTGGCCTTGGTACCGACGATGATGGCCGGGATACCCGTGAGGAACCCGCACGACAGGACGAACGACGCGATCCCCAGGACGAGGGCCCAGACGCCCAGGTCGTTGCGCGGGAAGTACCCGTACCCGCCCGGTGCGGCCGGCGCCGGGTAGGGAGACGCACCGTACGGCGCCTGGCCGGGGGCCCCGTAGCCGGGCTGCGCGGGCGGCGGGTACGACGTGTACCCGCCCTGCTCGCCGCCGTAGGGCGCGGAGCCCGGGGCGGGCTGACCCGTCGGGGCCGAGTACGGCGAGCCGGGCTGCTGCGGCGTCCCGGGGTACGCGGGATAGCCCGGTGCCGCGGGCGGCGCCTGGTCGGGGGCGGGCGGCTGAGCCTGAGCGGGCTCGCCACCAGGCTGCTCGCTCGGGGTCCCCGCAGGCTCGCCCTCGGGGCGGTAGGGGTCGTTCGGCGGGGTGGGTGGGTAGCTCATGATCGGTCCTGCTCTCTACGAGGAGCCGTCAGCGGGCCGTGCGACGCCTGGCTGCTGCCGGTGGTACGACACGCGCCACGCACCCGGGAAGGTGCGCGGCGCGTGGAGGCACGTGCGGACTCTCGTCCGGAAGGGGTCAGTGCTGCGTCGAGGTCCGGGGCGTGACCCCGGGCTTCGGCTGGCCGTACCCCATGTTGCGCAGCACCGCGCCGCCGATCAGAGCCAGGACGACGATGCCCATGCCGACCCAGAAGAGCCAGACGAGCGGGAGGGCCACGGCGACGCCCGCGACGATCGCGCCGACGATGATGCCGATCATGGTGAACCAGGCCGCGACGGTGTGCCCGTGGTTCGTGGGAGGTGCCGACGGCGGCAGGTAGGAGATCTCGGTGGTCTGCGGCTTCTCGGCCATGGGGGTGTGCCTTTCGTCAAGATGTGCGCCCAGCCTATCGGACGCGGGTCGGTCTGTTCCTGCTGGCAGGGCGTGGTGCTCAGCGATCGGTGGGGTCCTCGCCGCGGGTCAGCGAGTCCCAGGTCTCCTGCTCGTCGGGGCCGTCGTCCGCGCCGCCGTCGGTGCCCGTCGGGGACGTGACGCCCCCGCGGGCGTCGCCCGCACCGGTCGGGCGGCCGGTCGACCCGGCCCCGCTGGTGGTCGGGCCCGTCGTCGACGCGGCGTCGGGCCGGACGATCTCGTGGCGCGCCGAGACGCGGGCCCACGACGGCGAGGACACGCCCGTCCAGAGGGCCGCGACGACCACGAGCACGCCCACCGCGCACGCGACGTACGGCCAGGGCGTGAGCGTGATGCCGCTCGTCATGTCGGGTACGCCGGTCGCCTCGGCGACCGCGGTCCGGGCGGCCTGCGTCGGGTCGCGCAGGATCGCGGCGGCCGACGCGGCGACGACGACGCCGCTCGCGACGGTCACGGCCAGCACGAGCCACCGGCCGATCCGACCGACCAGGCCGAGGGCCAGGGCGCTGGCCACGACGACCAGCGCGCCCGCGCCGACGCCCGGCGCGGCCGACGTCCCGGTGACCTGGACCAGGACCTCGGCGTCGAGCGCCGTCGATCCGGACGTGCGCAGCCACGTGGGCGCGGCCGCCGCGAGGGCGCCGCCCCCGAGCACGAGCAGCAGCAGGATCGCGCTGCGGCGCGCGAGGCGCCACGAGCGCGGCGTGCGAGGGGCGGGCGCCGCCCCCGGTGCCCCGGCGTCGCCCCCCGAGGGGCCGGCGCCGGTCACGACAGGCTCCGCAGCCGGGCCGCGAGCTGCACGGCGCGCACGGCGGCCGCGGCCTTGTTGCGCGACTCCTCGTACTCGAGAGCCGGGACCGAGTCGGCGACGATCCCGCCGCCCGCCTGGACGCTCGCGCGTCCGTCGCGGATGAGGGCCGTGCGGATCGCGATGGCCATGTCCATGTTGCCGTCGAAGTCGAAGTAGCCGACGGTCCCGCCGTAGATGCCGCGCGAGGCGGGCTCGAGCTCGTCGATCAGGGCGATAGCGCGCGGCTTGGGCGCGCCGGAGAGCGTGCCCGCGGGGAACGTCGCACGGAGCACGTCGAGGGCCCGCGCCCCGGGGCGCAGGGTCCCGACGACGGTCGAGCACAGGTGCATGATGTGGCTGAACCGCTTGGTGGCCATGAACTCGACGACCTCGACCGACGAGGGCTCGCACACCTTCACGAGGTCGTTGCGCGAGAGGTCCACGAGCATGATGTGCTCGGCCCGCTCCTTGGGGTCGGCCAGCAGCTCCTCCCCCAGGGCGACGTCGTCCTCGGGAGTCGCGCCGCGCGGACGCGACCCGGCGATCGGGAACGTGACCACGTGCCCGTCGTCGACCTTGACGAGCGTCTCGGGGCTCGAGCCGACCACGGCGAAGTCCGAGCCGTCGGCGTCGGTGAGCTGGAAGTAGTACATGTACGGGCTCGGGTTGATGGTCCGCAGGGCCCGGTAGACGTCGAGCGGCGGCGCGGGGCAGTCGAGGTCGAGCCGCTGGGAGATCACGATCTGGAAGACCTCCCCGTCACGGATCGCGTCCTTGCCCGCGAGCACGGCGTCCTCGAACTCCTCGCGCGTCGAGCGGAACTCGAGCTCGGGCTCGGCGACGTCCACGACGACCGACGCGGAGGAGCCGCCTCCCGTCCCGGCCACGAGCTCGCCCTGCATGCGGTCGAGGCGCGCCACGGCGTCGGCATAGGCCTCGTCGACGCGCTCGTCGGTGTCGTCGAAGTTGATCGCGTTGGCCACGAGCCACACGCTGCCCTCGCGGTGGTCCACGACCGCGAGGTCCGTCGCGAGGCAGAGCGTGACCTCGGGGACCCCCAGCTCGTCGGGCGCGTGCGCCGGCAGCGTCGGCTCCCAGTGGCGGACGACGTCCCAGCCCAGGGCGCCCGCGAGCCCGCCCGTGAGGGGCGGCAGACCGTCGATCGCGGGCGTGCTCAGGGCGTCGAGGGTGCGCTCGAGCACGTCGACGACGTCCCCCGTGGTGGGGACGCCCGCGGGGACGTCGCCCGTCCACACGGCCTGGCCGTCGCGCGCGGTCAGCGTCGCGCGCGACGCGACGCCCACGAACGAGTAGCGGGCCCAGGATCCGTCGACCTCGGCGGACTCCAGGACGAACGTGCCCGGGCGCCCCTGCGCGAGGGTGCGGTACAGGCCCACGGGCGTGACGTCGTCGGCCAGGAGACGACGGACCACCGGGACCACGCGGCGCGAGGCCGCGAGCGCACGGAAGCCCTCGACCGTAGGCCAGGTCTCGCCCCACGGGAGGCCCGCTGCGGGCACCACGGGGACGGGCGTGCTGGTCACGGGGGACGGTCCGGTCACTGCGTCTTCTCCTCGGAGGTCTCGGTCTGGGGGCGGTTCCCGACGACGGCGCCCAGGTCCCCGCCCGCCTCGAAGCAGGTCCGGGCACCCGTGTGGCACGCCGCGCCGACCTGGTCGGCACGGACGAGCAGCGCGTCGCCGTCGCAGTCGATCTGGACGGACTTGACCCACTGCGCGTGGCCCGACGTGTCGCCCTTGCGCCAGTACTCCTGCCGCGAGCGCGACCAGAACGTGACGCGGCCCGTCGTCAGCGTGCGGCGCAGCGCCTCGTCGTCCATCCAGCCGAGCATGAGCACCTCGCCCGTGTCGTGCTGCTGGACGATCGCGGCGACCAGCCCGTCCGCGTCGCGCTTGAGCCGCGCGGCGAGGTCCGCGGGCAGGATCGTGGCTGCGGCGTCGGGCTGGTCTGACGGGGCGGTGTTCCGGGGCACCCGAGAATCCTGCCAGATCCTCGGCGCGCGCGGGTCCGCGGTCCGTCCTGCGGCCCGTCGGTCGTCGTTCCCGGGCGCCGGCGCCTCGTCGTGCCGTGCGGGGCTCATCGGGTCTGCGCGACCCAGGACGCGTGCATCGACGCGTAGACGCCCCCTGCGGCCGCGAGCTCGGCGTGCGGCCCGACCTCCACGACGTGCCCCGCGTCGACCACGACCACGAGGTCGGCGGACTCCGCGGTCGACAGGCGGTGCGCGATCGTGATGGTGCTGCGGCCCGCGGTCAACGAGTCGAGGGCGCGCGCGATGCGTACCTCGGTCGCGGGGTCCACGGCCGAGGTCGCCTCGTCGAGCACGAGGAGGTCGGCGCCCGCGAGGTAGGCGCGCGTGATCGCGACGAGCTGGCGCTCCCCGGCGGACAGGGCCTCGCCGCGCTGCCCGACGGCGGAGCCCAGCCCGTCCGGCAGGTCCGCGACCCAGTCGGTCAGGCCGAGCTCGGCGACCGCGGCGTCGATGCGGTCGGCGTGCCGGGCCGCGGTCTGCCCCGGGGTCTCCCCCGCAGCGCCGCTCGCGGGGTCCCGCACGCCGTACGCGATGTTCTCGGCGAGCGTCCCGTCGAACAGGAACCCCTCCTGCGGGACGAGGACCACGCGCTCGCGCAGGCTCGCGGCCGACAGGTCGCGCAGGTCCACCCCGTCGAGCCGGACCGCGCCCGAGGTGGGGTCCATGAGGCGCGTGACGAGCTTGGCGATCGTGGTCTTGCCCGAGCCCGTGGCACCGACCACCGCGACCGAGGTCCGGGCCGGGAAGTCGAGGTCCACGCCGTGCAGCACCTCGGGGCCGTCGGGGTACGCGAACCGGACGTCCTCGAGCGTCACGCGGGCCGGGCCGCGCGGCGAGCGCACGCCCTGGTCGCCCTTGTCGACGACCTGGATCGGAGTCTCGACGACCGCGAGGACGCGACGCCAGCCCGCGACGGCGTTCTGCAGCTCGTTGAGGATCTCGGTCGCCATCTGCACGGGCCCCGTGAAGAGCTGGACCAGGAAGAGGAACGCGAGGAGCTTGCCCGCCGTGATGTTCCCGTCGATGCCGAGCAGCGTGCCCACGACGACCACGGCCGCCAGGACCAGGTTCGCCACGAGGACGCCGCTCGAGAAGACCGTCGAGACGAGCTTCTGCGCCCGGACCATGCCCGTGCGCGTGCTCTCGACGGCCGCGTCGATCCGGCGCCCCGTGCGCTCCCCCACGCCGTAGGCGCGGATGGTCTCCGCACCCACGACCGACTCCGAGATCGCGCCCAGCATCGCGCCCACGCGCTCGCGCAGCGCGGTGTACGCCGCGTTGACGTGCTTCTGGGCGGGCCGCAGGATCAGGAAGAGCGGGACGAAGCACGCCCAGACGAGCAGCGTGAGCTGCCACGAGTAGAACGCCATGAGGATCGTGGCGGCGCCGATCTGCAGCACCGAGACGAGCAGCATGATGCCGCCCCACTGGACGAACAGCGAGATGGTGTCGACGTCGCTCGTGACGCGCGAGACGAGGGCCCCGCGACGCTCGGTGCTCTGCGTGAGGACCGAGAGGTCGTGCACGTGGCGGAAAGCGCGCACGCGCAGGCTCGCGAGCCCGGCCTCGGTCGACCGGAAGAGGCGCACGTTGACCAGCGCCGAGCACAGGCCCGCGACCACCAGGACCAGGGCCGCGGCGCCGACGAGCAGCGTCACGCGGCTCGTGTCGGGGCCGCCGGGCGCCATGATGCCGGTGTCGACCGTCTGCTGGACCGCGATCGGCACGACGATGCGACCCAGCGCGGCCACGACCGCCAGGAGCAGCGTGACCCAGATCCCCTGGACGATCTCGGGGGACATCTGCACGCCCTTGCGCAGGGTCGCGAAGACACCGAGCGTGCTCGCCGAGGCGATGCGGGCGCCGGTCGCGTCCTCGACGACGACCTCGGGCGACGCCGCTCGGCGCCGGCGACGCCCACGGGGCTCGCCCGTCCCCGTCACGGGGGTGGCGCTCGTGGTGCTCACTCGGTCACCGTCCCTTCCTCGGTCTCGCGCACGATCTCGTCGGCCTCTTCCTGCTCGTACCGTTCGACGTCCTCGCGCTCGACCTCACCGCCGTCGAGCTCCGCGGCCTGCGCGCGCCGCTCGGCCTCGCGCTGGTAGGCCGTGGCGAGGTCCCGGTAGCCGGGGTCGCGCTCGAGGAGCTCGGCATGGGTCCCGACGTCGACCACGCGCCCCGACTCGACGTGGACCACCTGGTCCGCGAGCGCGACGCTCGACATGCGGTAGGCGACCATGACGACCGTGGGGTGGTCCGCCGTCGGGCGTGCGCTCGGGGCCGTGGGGCCCTCGCCGCGCAGGCCCGCCAGGATCTGCTGCTCCACGCGCGGGTCGACGGCGGAGGTCGCGTCGTCGAGGACGAGCAGCCGCGGGGAGCGCACGAGGGCGCGGGCGATCGCGAGCCGCTGGCGCTGCCCGCCGGACAGGTTCGAGCCGCGCTCGCCCAGGGGCGAGTCGAGCCCTCCCGGCAGGCGGGAGACGACGTCGTCGACCTTTGCCAGGCGCAGCGCGTCCCACACCTGCTCGTCCGTGGGGCCGACGCCCGCGTCGGCCAGCGTCACGTTGGAGCGGACCGTGTCCTCGAAGATGAACGTCGACTGCGCGACGAGCGCGACCTGGCCCGTGAGGTCGGACGCGAGCACCTCGCGCACGTCCACGCCGTCGATCAGCACCCGGCCGCGCGTCGGGTCGGACAGCCGCGCCAGGAGCGAGACGAGAGTGGTCTTGCCCGCCCCCGTCGGCCCGACGACCGCGACCGTGCGCCCCGGCGCCAGGTCGAGCTCGACGTCGTCGAGCAGGGTCACGTCGCGCCCGCCCGCACGGACGTCCACGCCCACGCCCTCGAACCGCACCGCGGCGCCGCCCGTCGCGGCGGGCAGGGGGCGGTCGCCCGCCGCCGGGATGCCCGGGGCGTCGAGCACGCTCGCGATGCGCTCGTACCCGACCAGGGCACGCGGCAGCTCGCCCAGGACCCAGCCGAACGCACGCACGGGGACCGCCATGATCGTCAGGAGGTACGCGGCCGTCACGACCTCACCGGTGTCGACCGCGCCCGCCGACACCCGGGCGGCCCCCACGCCGAGGACCAGGAGCGTGCCGAGCGAGGGCAGCAGCTCGATGACCGGGTCGAAGAACGCCCGGACCACGCCCACCCGGACGTTGGCCGCGCGCAGCTCGTCGGTCCGGGCCGCGAACCGGCTCTCCTCCCGCGCCTCGGTACCGAGCGACTTGACCAGCAGCGCGGCCTCGAAGCTCTCGTGCGCGACGTCCGCGACCTCGGCGCGCAGCTGCTGCGCGCGCGTGATCGCGGGCGACATGTACCGCTGGAAGACGACGTTGACCGCGACCGCGAGCGGGATCACGACGAGCGCGGCGCACGCGAGCCACACGTCGATGCGGAACAGCATGACCGCGGACACGCCGATCATGACGACCACGCCCAGGGCGAAGGGCAGCGGGTTGAACACCCCGGTCGCGGCCTCCACGTCCGAGCTCGCGTTCGACAGGAGCTGGCCGGCCGGGTGGGCGCGGTGCCAGGACATGGGCAGGCGCAGGTACTGGTGCGTGACCGCGGTGCGGTGGCATGCCTGGATGTTCGCGTACCCGTAGCCCGCGAAGATCCGGCGCGCGGCGACCGTCAGCGCGAGCGTCACGGCGATGCCGACGAGCACGAGCCCCGCGACCCAGAGGTCCGCCCGCGCGTCCGCGTCGCCCGCGAGCGCCGGGACCACGACCTCGTCCGTGACGCGGCCGACCGCGAGGCTGATGCCCACGGTCGTCGCGCCGAACAGCGCCGACGCCCCGATCGCCAGGACGTAGATGCGCCACTCCGCACGCATGCCGCGCCCCATGAGCTGGAGCGAGCGGCGCGTGCGCGAACCGGTCAGCGCGTGCCGCTCGCGGAGCGCCGCGGGCGCGGTGGGTCGTGGCGTCGTGGACGCCGGGCGGGGGTGCGGGTGGGCAGCGGCCTGAGGACCCGGCACGTCGCCGACGGGCGCGTCCTGGGTCCGGGGCGGGGTGTTCGTGGGGGTGCTCCGGCGCGCGGACACGGACGATCCTCGTCTTTCGTGGGGTGGGCACGATCTTCTCACACGGGACACCGCCCACCCGTGCGAGCATGGCCGGATGCAGCCCACCACCTGGCACCCCCACGAGCGAGCCGCGCTCGTCCACGCCCTCACGCAGGCCGGCCCCGACGCCCCGACCCTCTGCGAGGGGTGGCGCACACGCCACCTCGCGGCGCACATGATCCTGCGCGAGCACCGTCCCTGGACGCAGGCGGGCGCCAACGGCGGCCCCCTGCACGACTGGTCCGAGGGCGCGCTGCAGGACCTGGCCGCGACCGCGCTCGAACCCGGCGGCTACGCCGCGCTCCTGGCCCGGGTCGAGGAGCAGCCCGCGGCCTGGAGCCCGTGGTCGTGGGCCGGGGACGTGGTCAACCTCACCGAGTACTTCGTGCACACCGAGGACGTGCGGCGCGGCGCCTGGGTCGCGGGCCCGGGAGCCTCCCGGGGGGACGGGTCCGCC
This sequence comes from Oerskovia sp. 140933, assembly GCF_059651515.1. Lineage (NCBI taxonomy): Bacteria > Bacillati > Actinomycetota > Actinomycetes > Micrococcales > Cellulomonadaceae > Oerskovia > Oerskovia sp. 140933. The sequence goes on along the minus strand of NZ_JAMXIO010000028.1, from coordinate 31,277 downwards.
GGGGTCGGAGCGGGCACGGCGGGCGCAGGGGACGCCGGGGCCGACGTGCGTGCCCGCGACCTGCCGCCCGCGCTGCAGGACGCGCTCTGGAACCAGCTGCGCCTCGCGGCGCGCGCCTTCTACCGCAAGGCCCCGGTGGGCGTCGTCCTGGTCGTGCCCGGCGGACGGCGTGCCGCGGTCAAGGCACCGCCGAGCCGCCCGACGCCGGACGGGCGCCTCGGTGGGACGGTCGTCGTGACGGGCCCGGTCCCCGAGCTCGTCCTCCACGCGTTCGGGCGCGGCCGGCACGCCGGGGTGACGCTCCAGGGGGCTGCCGCCGACCGCGACGCGCTCGACGCGGTGGTGCCCGGACCTCGCTGAGTGGCGTGCCGCCGTCGGGCAGGGCTGCCCGACGGCGGCACCGCCCGTCAGCGGACCGGCAGACCCGCCTCGCGCATGTGCTCCTTGACGTCGCCGATCGTCAGCGTCCGGAAGTGGAACACGCTCGCGGCCAGGACCGCGTCCGCGCCGGCGCGCGCCGCCTCGACGAAGTGCTCCGACGTGCCCGCTCCCCCGCTCGCGATGAGCGGGACCTGCACCTGCGAGCGCACCGCGCCGAACATGTCCAGGTCGAACCCGGCCGTGGTGCCGTCGGCGTCCATCGAGTTCAGCAGGATCTCGCCCGCGCCCAGCTCGGCCGCGCGCACGGCCCACTCGACCGCGTCGATCCCGGTCCCCCGGCGCCCGCCGTGCGTGGTGACCTCGAAGCCCGACGGCGTCCGCGTCTCGCCGCTCACGCGCCGCGCGTCGACCGAGAGCACCAGGACCTGGCTGCCGAAGCGGTCGGCGATCTCCGCGATGAGCTCGGGGCGCGCGATCGCCGCGGTGTTCACCCCGACCTTGTCCGCGCCCGCCCGCAGCAGCTTGTCGACGTCGTCGGTCGTGCGCACGCCCCCACCGACCGTGAGCGGCACGAAGACCTGCTCCGCGGTCCGACGCACCACGTCGTACGTGGTCTCCCGGTTCCCCGACGAGGCCGAGACGTCGAGGAACGTGATCTCGTCCGCCCCCTCTGCGTCGTAGCGCGCCGCGAGCTCGACGGGGTCGCCCGCGTCGCGCAGGTTCTCGAAGTTGACCCCCTTGACGACGCGCCCCGCGTCGACGTCGAGGCAAGGGATGACACGGACCGTGACCGACATGAGCTACTGACCTTCCGTCTGACCTTCTTGGCCCGGCGTCTCGTCGACCACCGGGAAGTGTGCGTCCAGGATGTCCACCACGTACACGAGCGTCTCGTCGGCGTAGGAACGGCCCGTGCCCGCGTACGCGAGGGCGGGCGGGACGACCAGCAGCACCTGGCTGCCGACGCTCTGCTCCAGGAGACCCTGCTCCCAGCCCTCGATGATCTGCCCGATCCCGATCATGGTCGACGCGGGCTGGGTGCCCCCCGTCCAGTTCGAGTCGAAGACCTCGCCCGACGACCACGAGACCCCGGTGAAGCGGACCGTGATGACCTGCCCGGCCTCGACCTGGACGCCGCCACCCCGCACGAGCGGCTGCACGACCAGGTCGCCGGGAGGGGCCGAGTCGGCCGGGATCGTGATCGTGGGCGCCCCCTCCTCGTCGAGCGTCACGACGGGCAGCCCCGCGACGGGAGGGATCACCTCTCCCGACGCCCTGGTCGGGAGCAGGTCGACGACCAGGACCAGGGGCACGTCGTTCGCCTCCTCCAGGTACACCAACCGCGCGCCGACACGCTGGCCGACCAGGAGGTCGACGATCTGCGACCCCGCCCCCTCGTCGGTGAGCTCGAGCGTCTGCGGGGCGTCGGTGTAGGTGTTCTGGAGCACCGTCCCGTCGCGCCCGTCGATCGCGTACATGTTCACCAGGACGTCCTGACCCTCGACGACCTGCGCCCCGGTCCCCGGGACCACCACCTCGCCGCGCTCCTTGGGGACGCTCAGCGGCTGCTCGAACTCGACCACGGGAGGCTCCCCGATCAGGCCCGTGACGGTGACCTCGGTGTTGGCGTCCGGCTCCTCGCGCTCGGGCAGCTCGGAGCAGGCCGTGGTGGCCAGCGCGAGCGCCAGGACGACGACGACGGACGGCCGGTGGTGCTGGCGACGCACGAAGCTCCTCGGAACGAGCGGGGGACGGGGTGGCCCCACCCGAACCGGGGTGGCACCCCCGTCCCGGCGCGCGTCCGTCCGGTGAGCGCGGTGCGGGGCCGCGCCCGTCGGCGGGTCCGGCACGTGCCGTCACATCGACTCGATGAGCCGCTCGACCCTCTCGTCGACGTTCTGGAACGGGTCCTTGCACAGCACCGTGCGCTGGGCCTGGTCGTTGAGCTTGAGATGCACCCAGTCGACCGTGTAGTCCCGCCTGGCCTCCTGCGCCTTGCGGACGAAGTCCCCCCGCAGCTTGGCCCGGGTGGTCTGGGGCGGGATCGCCGTCGACTCGAAGACCTCGAGGTCGGTCGTGATGCGCTCGACCATGCCGCGCGCCGCGAGCATGTTGTACAGGCCGTCCGTCCGCGAGATGTCGTGGTACGCCAGGTCCAGGCGCGCGATGCGCGGGTCGTCGAGCTCGAGCCCGTGCTTCTCCTGGTACCGCCGCAGGATCTTGAGCTTGATGACCCAGTCGAGCTCGCGGTCCACGAGCGACAGGTCGTCGGTCTCGAGCGCCCGCAGCCCCCGCTCCCACAGGTCCAGGACCTGCTTGACGACCGGCGTGGGGGTCTCGTTCGCGTCGACGAACTCCTTGACCCGCTGGAGGTACTCGCCCTGCAGGTCCACGGCCGTCACGGTGCGCCCGTTCGCCATCTGCACCGGGTGCTTGCCCGTCATGTCGTGACTGATCTCGCGGATGGCCCGGATGGGGTTCTCGAGGGCCATGTCCCGCAGGGGGACGCCGGCCTCGATCATGCGCAGGATGAGGTCGGTCGCCCCGACCTTGAGCATCGTCGTGGTCTCCGCCATCGACGAGTCGCCCACGATCACGTGCAGGCGCCGGTAGTGCTCTGCGTCGGCGTGCGGCTCGTCACGCGTGTTGATGATGGGGCGCGAGCGGGTCGTCGCGCTCGAGACCGCCTCCCAGATGTGGTCCGCACGCTGGGACAGGGCGTAGATCGCGCCCCGGGGCGTCGCGAGGATCTTCCCGGCCCCCGTGAGCACCTGACGCGTGATGAGGAACGGCACCAGCACGTCGGAGAGACGCGCGAAGTCCCCCTGGCGACGCACGAGGTAGTTCTCGTGGCACCCGTAGGAGTTGCCCGCGGAGTCGGTGTTGTTCTTGAACAGGTGGATGCGCCCCGGCAGGCCCTCGTGCTCGAGCCGCTCCTGGGCGTCGGCCACGAGGCCCTCCAGGATGCGCTCGCCGCCGCGGTCGTACGCCACGAGCTGGCGGACGTCGTCGCACTCCGCCGTCGCGTACTCGGGGTGCGACCCGACGTCGAGGTACAGGCGCGAGCCGTTGCGCAGGAAGACGTTCGACGAGCGCCCCCAGGCCACGACCTTGCGGAAGAGGTAGCGGGCGACCTCGTCCGCGGACAGTCCCCGCCCGTCGTCCGACGCGCACGTCACGCCGTACTCGGTCTCGAGACCGAAGATCCTACGGTCCATCCGGAGCCTCCTCGGGCATCTCCTCGAGCAGCCCGGCCAGCACGGCGCCGGTCAGGCGGCGGAACGCGCGGCGGGGACGGGTGCGGTCGAGCACCGCGACCTCGAGCTGGTTGGCCGGGATCCCCTGGGCCGCGTCTCCGTCGTGGGCGTCCGCGCCGCCGAGCGTCGCGACCGCCAGACGCAGCGCCTCCGGCAGCGTCAGGCCCGGGTGCCAGACCTCGCCCAGGTCGCGACCGAGCTGCTCGGCCTGACCTCCCATGACGACGAAGCCCGTCTCGTCGGCCACCGACCCGTCGTAGGACAGGCGGTAGATCTGGTCCTGTGCGGGGCTGGGCCCCACCTCGGCCACGACGAGCTCCACCTCGAGCGGCTTGGACTCGGTCGTGAAGACCGTGCCGAGGGTCTGGGCGTAGGCGTTCGCGAGACCGCGCGCGTTGACGTCCGCACGGTCGTACGAGTAGCCCCGCAGGTCCGCGTACCGGACGCCTGCGACGCGCAGGTTCTCGAACTCGTTGTACTTGCCGACCGCGGCGAACGCGATGCGGTCGTAGATCTCGGAGATCTTGTGGAGCGACCTCGACGGGTTGTGCGTCGCGAACGCGATGCCCTGGTCGTAGGCGATCACGACGACCGACCTGCCCCGGCCGATCCCCTTGCGCGCGAAGTCCGCCCGGTCCTTCATGAGCTGCTCGGGCGAGACGTAGAACGGCATGTTCACTGCGCGTCACCTCCGTGCTCCGTGGGGCGGGTCCGGCCCATGGCGCGAGTCTGGTCCGCGGGCACGGCCCGGTCGCCCGGACGCCCGGGCCTCCCGCGCGCCGCTCGGTTGTCGTCGGCCTGCTCGGTCCGAGCGGCGACGATCTGCGCCGCGACCGTCGCGAGGTCGTCGTCGGGCACCCGGTGGTACCCGTCGGCCGTGACCGTCGCCACGACCGGCCAGATCTGGCGGACCGAGTCCGGTCCGCCCGTCGCCGAGTCGTCGTCGGCCGCGTCGTACAGCGCCTCGACCGCGACGTGCACGGCCCCCTGGGCGTCGAGCCCCGGGTGCCAGCGCTTCTTGAGGGAACCACGCGCGAACACCGAGCCCGAGCCGACGCTGTGGTGGTCGCGCTCCTCGTAGCGGCCCCCCGTGACGTCGTAGGAGAAGATCCGACCGACCCCGCTGTCGAGGTCGTAGCCCGCGAACAGCGGCACCACGGCCAGCCCCTGCATCGCCAGCCCGAGGTTCTGCCGGATCATGGTCGAGAGCCGGTTCGCCTTGCCGTCGAGCGACAGCAGGGCACCCTCGATCTTCTCGTAGTGCTCGAGCTCGAGCTGGAAGAGCCGGACCAGCTCGACGGCGATGCCCGCGGTACCGGCGATGCCCACCGCGGAGAACTCGTCGGCCGGGAAGACCTTCTCGATCTCCCGGTTGGCGATCATCGACCCCATGGTCGCCCGGCGGTCTCCCGCCATGACCACGCCGACGTCGCCCGGGCCGCCCGGGGTCCCGAAGGTCAGCGCGACGATCGTCGTCGCGTGCGGCGCGAGCTGCGCACCGCCCGCACCGTGACCGGCCGAGGAGCCCGCGGCCGCGCCTCGCGCCGACGGCAGGAGGTCAGGGGCATGGCTCGCGAGGAACTCCACGAACGAGGACGAGCCCGGCGTGGTGAAGGCGTGCGGCAGACGCCCTGAGAAGTCCATGGTCATCAGCTCCTGGCCGGTCCCGGCTACTCGCCGCCCTTCTGGACGAAACCTCGGACGAACGACTCGGCGTTGGACTCGAGCACCTCGTCGATCTCCTCCAGGAGCGAGTCGACCTCGGCGTCCCGGCTCTGCGCCTGCGGTGCGACGGGCGCGGGGGTGCCCGCGTCGTCGTCGGGACGCCGGTCCTCGTGCGATGCGCTGGTGCGTTCCTGGGCCATCTTCGCCTCCTGGGTGTCTCGTGCTGTCCTGCTGGTCCGTGACGGGTCCCGTGCGCGAGGCCCGCGTCTTCTTGAAGCCTAGGCTCTTGCGTGCGGTTCGCGAGGTGCGACGAGCCGCACGGGCCGCCCCGGGCCCGTCATCGGGCGCCCGAGAGGCCCGCGAGCAGCGCACCGGCGTCCTCGCTCGCGTCGAGCAGCGCGCCGATGTGCGCCCGCGTACCGCGCAGCGGGTCGAGCATGGGCACGCGCTGGAGCGACGGGGCGCCCGCGACGTCGAAGATCACCGAGTCCCAGCTCGCGGCCGAGACCTGGTCGCCGAACCGGGCCATGACCTCGCCCCGGAAGTACGCGCGCGTGTCCTCGGGGGCGTGGTGCACGGCCTGCGCGACCGCCCGCTCGTCGACGACGCGCTCGGCGGCCCCCGCGGCGAGCAGCCGGTGGTAGATGCTGCGCTCAGGGCGTACGTCCGACCACTGGAGGTCCATCGCGGCCAGGCGCGGGTGGTCCCAGTCGAGGTGGTCGCGTCGGCGCAGACGGTCCAGGAGGCGCAGCTTCGCGACCCACTCGACCTCCTTGGCGCACGAGCCGGGGTCCGTCCCGAGCCGGTCGAGGACGGAGTCCCAGCGGTCCAGGACCGAGCGGGTCTCGTCGTCGAGCGTGCCCAGGTGCTCGGCCGCGCGGCGCGCCACGTCGGCGTAGACGCGCTGGATCTCCAGGGCCGTGAGCCGGCGGCCGTCGGCGAGCAGGAGCGGGGCCGTGAGCTCGAGGTCCCGGCTGACGCGCTGCACGTCCGCGACCGGGTCGTGCAGGCGCAGCCCGGCGAGCTCCGCGCGCAGCGAGGCACCTGTCGGCCCTTCGACCGACGCGAGCGCGTCGAGCTGCTCGATCACGAACAGCACGAGCGACGTGGTCCCGAGCTTGAGGTACGTCGCGACCTCGAACAGGTTCGCGTCCCCGATGATCAGGTGCAGGCGGCGCCAGCGCTGGCGGTCGGCGTGGGGCTCGTCGCGCGTGTTGACGATGGGCCGGCGCAGGGTCGTCTCGAGGCCGACCTCGGCCTCCATGTAGTCCGCGCGCTGCGAGAGCTGGAACCCGGGCTCCTGGCCCGTGGCCCCCAGCCCCACGCGTCCCGAGCCCGTGAAGACCTGGCGCGTGACCAGGAACGGCGTCAGGAGCTCGACGATCGTCCCGAACGGCACCTCCCGCTCGACGAGGTAGTTCTCGTGCGTGCCGTAGGACGCGCCCTTGCCGTCGACGTTGTTCTTGTAGAGCACGACCTCCGAGCCCGGCACCGCGCTCAGCTCGCGCGAGGCCGCGAGCATGATGCGTTCGCCCGCGACGTCCCAGCACACCGCGTCGGCCGGGTTCGTGACCTCGGGCGAGGAGTACTCGGGGTGGGCGTGGTCGACGTACAGGCGTGCCCCGTTGGTCAGGATGACGTTCGCCGCGCTCGGGTCGTCGTACTCCTCGTGCGTGGGGCGGGCGACCTCCTGGAACGACGCCGCGCTCGCCGGGTTCCGGGGCACGGGGCCCGACGGCGCCGGCCGGGTCGGGTCGTCCGTCAGCAGCGAGGGGTGGGCCGCCGCGCGCTGGAGGTGGAACCCCCGGGCGTCCTGCAACGGGTCCTCGTCGTCGTAGTCCCACCGGGCCTTGCCGCGGGCACCGTCGGCGCGGGCGGCGAGCGCCCGGTACGTCGTGACGACCTGGCTCGACATGAGCATCGGGTTCGCGAGGGGTCGCCCGGGCTGCAGCACGCCGTACTCGGTCTCGATCCCCATCACGCGTCGCACGGTCACGAGGACCACCCTATGCCGGGGCGCCCGTCAGGGGTCGACGTGTCCACGCAGCGGAGGCCTCCCCCTGGGGCCGGTCCTGGCGCGGGGCGCACCGCCGCACGGTTGCCCGTGGTGCCCGGTGCCCGGTGCCCGGGTGCCGGCTACAGGTACTGGCCCGTGTTCGTGACCGTGTCGACCGTGCGGGCGACCCCGCCCGCCCCGTCGCCCTTCTTCTGGACGATCGTGCGGATGAAGACGATGCGCTCGCCCTTCTTGCCGGAGATGCGGGCCCAGTCGTCGGGGTTGGTCGTGTTCGGCAGGTCCTCGTTCTCCTTGAACTCGTCGACGCACGCCGAGAGCAGGTGCTCGACCCGGATGCCGCGCTGCCCGGTCGCCAGGAGGTCCTTGATCGCGGACTTCTTGGCCCGGTCCACGACGTTCTGGATCATGGCACCCGAGTTGAAGTCCTTGAAGTACAGGACCTCCTTGTCGCCGCTCGCGTACGTGACCTCGAGGAACTGGTTCTCGTCCTCCTCGGAGTACATGCGCTCGACCACGCTCGTGATCATCGCGTCGAGGGCCTCCTGCGGGCTGCCGCCGTGCTCGGCCAGGTCGTCGGGGTGGATCGGCAGGTCCGTGGTCAGGTACTTCGCGAAGATCTCCTTGGCGCCCTCGGCGTCGGGGCGCTCGATCTTGATCTTCACGTCGAGCCGCCCGGGCCGCAGGATCGCGGGGTCGATCATGTCCTCGCGGTTGGACGCCCCGATGACGATCACGTTGTCGAGGCGCTCGACGCCGTCGATCTCGCTCAGGAGCTGGGGCACGATCGTGGTCTCCACGTCCGAGGACAGCCCGGTGCCGCGTGTGCGGAACAGGGACTCCATCTCGTCGAAGAACACCACGACGGGAGTGCCCTGCGAGGCCTTCTCCCGGGCACGCGCGAAGATGAGCCGGATGTGACGCTCGGTCTCCCCCACGTACTTGTTGAGGAGCTCGGGACCCTTGACGTTGAGGAAGTAGCTCTTGGCGCCCTGCGGGTCGGAGACGACCGTCTCCCCGGCGAGCTCGCCCGCCGCGGCCCGTGCCTTGGCGACGGTGTGCGCGAGCGAGTTCGCGACGGCCTTGGCGATGAGCGTCTTGCCGCACCCGGGCGGGCCGTAGAGCAGCACGCCCTTGGGCGGGCGCAGCCCGTGCTCGCGGAACAGGTCCGGGTGGCTGAACGGGAGCTCGACCGCGTCGCGGATCTGCTCGATCTGCGGGCCCAGGCCACCGATGTCCGAGTAGTCGATGTCCGGGACCTCCTCGAGGACGAGCTCCTCGACCTCGGACTTGGGCACGATCTCGAACACGAACCCGCTGCGGGTGTCGATCGTCAGGGAGTCCCCGACGCGCAGGGGCGAGTCGGCGAGCGAGCCCGCGAGCCGCACGACCCGCTCCTCGTCCGACCGCCCGACGACGAGCGCCCGGTCCGAGCCCAGGAGCTCCTTGACCGTCACGAGCTCGCCGACCTGCTCGTAGCCGCCCGCGGACACGACGGTCATGGCCTCGTTGAGCTTGACCTCCTGGCCCGGCTGCAGCCTCGACAGGTCGAGGCCCGGGCTCGCCCCGACGTGCATCTTGCGGCCCGCGGCGGACACGTCGACGGTGCCGTCGGGGTGTGCGCCGAGGAAGAGCGCGTAGGTGCCCGGCGGCTTGGCGAGCTCGTCGATCTGCCGCTTGAGGTCGACGATCTGGTCTCGTGCGGCCCGCAGGGCCTCCGCGAGCCGCTCGTTCTTGGCGGACAGGATCGCCTGCTGGCGCTCCGCGTCACGGCTGGGGCTCTGTCCAGGTGTCAGTCCAGGTGTGTCGGTCATCCGGCTTCTCCCTCTCGCAGGCACCGTCAGGAGGTCGTGCTGTCGACCCCGTCACCGGCGCGTCACCGATCCCCGGCGCCCCGGTGATCGAGGCACGACCTTACGCACAAGTCTCTCGCGAGCGCTGCAGGAGCACCCGGGATGAGACGACCGTTCCTCAATCGTTGTCGGCGGCGGTGCCCGATTCGTCCTGGGTGTCCGGCGCCGTCGCGTCGGCGTCTTCGGGGGCGACGGGCTCGAGCGGCTGCCCCGTTCGCGGGTCGAGCTGGGGTCCCTGACCGACGTCGCGGCGCACGCGGCGCACGCGCTTGTCGGACACCGAGCGCTCCCCCAGGTCCTCGGGGGTCCACTCCTCGGCCACGGGGTACGAGCCCTTGGCCGGCCGGCGCTTGCGCAGCGGGGCGGCCGTGCCGTCCGCGAGGCGACGCGCCGTGAGGAGGAAGCCCGTGTGCCCGACCATGCGGTGCTGCGGCCGGACCGCGAGGCCCTCGAGGTGCCAGCCGCGGACGAGGGACTCCCATGCCGAGGGCTCGGCGTAGCGGCCGTCGGCCCGCAGGTCCTCCGCGAGGCGCGAGAGCTGGGTCGCGGTCGCGACGTAGCAGATGAGGACGCCGCCGGGCGCGAGCGCGTCGGCCACCGCGTCGAGGTTCTCCCACGGCGCGAGCATGTCGAGCACGACCCGGTCGATCGACCCCTTCTCCGCGACCTGCGGCAGGACGTCGGACAGGTCGCCGACCGACAGCTCCCACGCGGGGTGCTCCCCGCCGAAGAACAGCTCGACGTTGCCGCGGGCGATCGCGGCGAAGTCCTCACGACGCTCGATCGAGTGCACCGAGCCCTGGTCGCCGACGGCGCGCAGGAGCGACATGGTCAGCGCGCCCGAGCCCACGCCCGCCTCGACGACGCGCGCGCCCGGGTAGATGTCGGCCATCGCGACGATCTGGCCGGCGTCCTTGGGGTAGACGACGGCCGCGCCGCGCGGCATCGACAGCACGTAGTCGGCGAGCAGCGGACGCAGCGCGAGGTACTCGATGCCTGCGGTGTTGCGCACGACCGACCCCTCGGGCAGCCCTACGAGGTCCTCGTGGTTGAGGTAGCCGCGGTGCGTGTGGAACGTGGCGCCCGTCGCGAGCGTGATGGTGTGGAGCCGGCCACGAGGGTCGGTCAGCTGGACCTTGTCCCCCAGGCGCAGCGGGCCGCGGCGCGCAGCAGCGCCGGTCGCCTCGGGGGCCGGCGTCGTGGGCTCGGCCGCGGGCTCGGCCGGGTGGTCGTCGGCCGGGACGGGCGATGCGGGGGCGTCGTGCGCGGGGTCGTGGGTCACGGGCGACCATCCTAGTCGGGCCGGGCGCTCGCCCCGCCCGGACAGGCCGGGCGAGCCCTCGTCCGGTCCGTCAGCGCGCGCGGGCGCCCTTGAGCGCCGCCACGACGTGCGAGACGTCGAGGAGCCCGACGACGCGCCCGCCGTCGGTCACGACGAGCACCTGGGCGTCGCGCGTGACCGCGGCCACGGCGTCGAGCATGGCCTGGCCGCGCAGGTGGACGTCGACCCACGCGGTGGGAGGCAGCCCGACGGCGACGGCACCGACCGGGGTCAGCGGCGCCTGGGCGGCGGGGACGGCCGAGACGGCTGCGGGGTCGGCATAGGCCACGGGGTGGCCGTCGGCCTCGACGAGCACGACGTGCGCCGCGCCCGCACGCTGGGCGGCGGCGACGGCGTCGGACACCGTGCTCGCCACGGGCACCGCCACGGCCGGGTACGCGAGCGCCGCGACCGACAGCCCCGCGACCGCCTCGCGCGTGCGCCCGTTCCGGATGGCCGCACCGGCCCCGGACCACAGGAACGCACCGATCAGCGCGGCCCACACGACCGTGAACATCGACACGTCGTAGCCGCTGAGCAGCGGCCACCCGAGTGCCCAGGCCACGACCCCGACGGCCACGAGGCGCCCGACCCAGCCGGCGACGATGGTGCCCGTGGTCCGGGACCCGGTCGCGGCCCAGACCGCGGACTCGAGGATCTGGCCGCCGTCGAGCGGCAGGCCGGGCAGCAGGTTGAAGACGCCCACGAACGCGTTCGAGAACGCGGCCGCGTACAGCAGCAGGGCCGGGATCGTCATGGTCGGCTGCGCCTGGAACGCGAGCCAGCACACTGCCGCGAGCGCCAGGTTCGTGAGCGGGCCCACGACCGAGACGAGGATGCCGTCGAGCGGGCGGCGCGAGGTGCCCGAGTACGCGGTGTGCCCGCCCCAGAGGGTCACGGCGAGCTCCGTGACCTGGTGCCCGCGGGACTTGGCGACCACGGCGTGCGCGACCTCGTGCAGGAAGACCGAGACGAACAGCAGCAGCACGAACACGAAGGACACCAGGTAGGTGCCCACGCCCAGGCCGGGCGCGAAGCTGTTGACCGTGGGCACGAACAGGATGGTCAGGACCGCGGCCGCGAGGAACCAGGACGGGGTCAGGATGACGGGGGCGCCCGACACCCTCCCGATGATCCAGCCCTTCGTGAGCTGCGGGTCTCGGGGGGCGCGACGGGCGGCTGCCGGGGTGGTCTCCACGTCGACACCCTATGTCGGGCACCTGTGCCGAACCTGGGCTGTGGAGCGTGGCGGACGTGTGGGCGTCGACACGTAGGCTCGACGCATGACGTCTCTCGCCCCCGACCTCGCCGGCAACCCTCCAGACGGGCCCGTGGTGCCGGGCGGCCCGGCGGCCGCGGCGGAGCCGCTCGAGTCGGTCGAGACGGCCGAGCTCCTGGGGCGCGCCCCGCGAGAGCGCCGCCGTCCGGCGCTCTCGCCCTCGCGCGCGAACGACTTCATGCAGTGCCCGCTGCTGTTCCGCTTTCGGGTGGTCGACCGGCTGCCCGAGCCTCCCAGCTCCGCAGCGGCGCGCGGGACCCTGGTCCACTCGGTCCTCGAGCGCCTGTACGACGCACCGCTGGGAGAGCGCACGCTCGACGCCGCGCAGGCCATGCTGCCGGGCGAGTGGGAGCGGCTGCAGGAGGCCGAGCCGAGGTACGCGGAGCTGTTCGCGGGGGACGCTCCGGGCGCCGAGGGCCCGGGCACGGGCGGGGTGCAGGCCTGGCTCGACGGGGCCGGTGACCTCCTGGGCACCTACTTCACGCTCGAGGACCCCAACAGGTTGGAGCCGGCCGAGCGCGAGATGTTCGTCGAGACCCAGCTGGAGGACGGACCGCTGCTGCGCGGCATCGTGGACCGTCTCGACGTCGCCCCGAACGGCGCGATGCGGGTCGTGGACTACAAGACGGGCAAGTCGCCCCGCCCGCAGTACCAGGGGTCGGCCCTGTTCCAGATGCGCTTCTACGGCCTGGTGCTGTGGCGCGAGCGGGGCGAGATCCCCAAGATGCTCCAGCTCGTCTACCTGGGCGACGGCCAGGTGCTGCGGGCCGAGCCCCAGGAGGCGGACCTCGTCGCGGTCGAGGAGCAGGTGCGCGACCTGTGGTCGGCCATCACGTCCGCGGCGCGCACCGGGCAGTGGACGCCGCGCAGGACCCCGCTGTGCGGGTGGTGCGCGCACCAGGCGATCTGCCCGCAGTTCGGCGGGACGCCGCCGGAGATCCCCGACGGCGCGGTCGAGCTGACGCTCGGGATCTCACCGGAGGCCGTGGCGTCCTGAGCGCTGGTCGCGGCCACCCTGCGGCGCCGCCCTGCGACCCGCCCGGACGTCGGTCGGCCCCCCTCGGGGGGTGGCTGCTGTTGCTGCGGAGCGCCAACGATCGGTGGCGCGCCGCAGCAACAGCACCCCTCTCCTGCCGGCGCGCCCGGCGCCTGCGGGTTCCTGTGCCGGTGTCAGCCCCCGATGAGGTCGACCACGTCGCCCGCGAGGATGCGGGCCAGGGCGTCGACGTCGAGCAGCGCGAGCGAGGGCGTGCGGCTCAGGCCCGGCAGGACCGGCACGGGCACGACCGCCTCGACGCCGACCGTCGTGGCGCCCGCAGCCCGGGCTGACGCGATGCCCGTGGGCGAGTCCTCGACCGCGACGCACCGCGTCACGTCCACGCCCAGGCGTTGGGCCGCCACGAGGTACGGCTCGGGGTGGGGCTTGCCGTGCGTGACCTCGTCGCCGCACACGAGCGTCTCGAACACCCCGGGCGGGGCGTTCTCGACCACCTGCTCGGCGAGCGAGCGGTAGGACATCGTGACGAGCGCGCACGGCACGCCGCGCTCGCGCAGCTCGGTGAGCAGCTCACGTGCGCCGGGCTGCCACGGGACCTCGGCCCGGACCTGCTCCTTCACGCGGGTGAGGAGGAAGTCCACGATCTGGTCGGTGGGAAGGTCGACGCCCTCGGCCTGGAGGATCTTGGCCGACTCGGTCAGCGGGTTTCCGACCATCTGCATCGCCTGCTCGTGCGACCAGGTCCCGCCGTGCGCCTCGACGAGCTCGTGCTCGGCGGCGATCCAGTAGGGCTCGGTGTCGACGAGCGTGCCGTCCATGTCCCACAGGACGGCCTGCGGCAGGTCGAGCGCCTCGCGAGAGGCGGCGTCGGGGCGTGCGAGATCGGGTGATTCCAGGGGGTTCAACGGGTACTCCATGCTTCGGGGAACGGTTCGTGGCCGTCCTGCCACCCTAGCCCGCGCCCCTGTGCGCGACTCCCGGAGCCCACCCTGCGGTGACCGGTGGCGCACGCGCCGGGCCCGCCGCGTCAGCCGCCGGACCCGCCGCGTCCTAGGCTGGGACGATGAACGAGACCAGGGAACCGCTCGACCCGGCCGACCTGCCCGAGCCGACTCTCCCGGAAGCAGCCGCCGAGCACCGCGAGACCGTGATGCTCGCCGCCTTCGAGGGGTGGAACGACGCGGGCGGCGCCGCGACCGCCGCCCTCCTGCACCTGCACGACCTCTGGGACGCCCAGGACCTTGCCACGCTGGACCCCGAGGAGTATCACGACTTCCAGGTCATCCGGCCCGTCGTCGGGACCGACGAGGACGGGCGCCGCGAGATCACGTGGCCCGCGACGACCGTCGTCTCCGCGACCGTCCCGGGCAGCGGGCGCCGCGTCCTGCTGGTCCACGGGATCGAGCCGTCGATGCGCTGGCGCCGCTACTGCCGTGAGCTGCTCGACCTCGCCGAGCGCGAGGGAGTGACCACGGTCGTGACGCTCGGTGCGCTGCTGGCCGACGTCCCGCACACCCGGCCCATCCCCATGACGGCCACGTCGGAGAGCGCGGGCCTGCGCGCCGTGCTCGACGTCGAGCCGAACGCGTACGAGGGGCCGACGGGGATCGTCGGCGTCCTGCAGCACGCCGCCGCCGAGCGTGGCATGCAGTCCGTGTCGTTGTGGGCCGCGGTGCCGCACTACGTCGCGAACCCGCCCTCCCCCAAGGCGACGATCGCGATCCTGTCGCGGGTCGAGGAGCTGCTGTCGGACCCGATCCCCCTGGGCGACCTCCCCGAGGAGGCCGAGGCGTGGCAGCACGGCGTCGACGAGCTCGCCGCGGAGGACGAGGAGATCGCGGAGTACGTGCACCAGCTCGAGGAGGCCAAGGACACTGCCGAGCTGCCCGAGGCGAGCGGCGAGGCCATCGCGCGCGAGTTCGAGCGCTACCTCAAGCGCCGCGACGACGGCACGGGCGGCCCGCTCGCGTAGCCTCCACCGACGACGGCCCGCACCCCGGCTCGGGGGGTGCGGGCCGTCGTCGGGTACGGCGAGCGGGTCGAGCCCTCGGTGCGGTCCGCGAGGTCGTGTCGGTCGCCACGACGTATCGTTCCGCCGGCGACACCGCGTCTGGACACAGCTGGAAGAAGCGCTCGCCAGCATCCCGCACCCTCAGCGCCTTGAGCTCACCGAGGGCAGGATCGTCACCGGACGTCCCTGACCAGGCCGTCGCGTGTCCCGTTGGCCACGCACCACCCTCGGGACCGTGCCCCGGCATCGTGACCACCCTCCGGGCGTCACCGAGGTCACGAGCCAGAACGCCTAGAGCCGCACCCCGAGCAGGGCGTTGACGGCGCGCGAGATCACGCCGGGCGCGCCCTCGGTGTCGCCCGAGGTGTCACGGCCCTCGGCGAGCGAGACGTCGGCCCACGCGTCGACGGCCGCGAGCGCGGTGGGGGCGTCGAGGTCGTCCTCGAGCGCCGCGCGCACGGCCGCGAGGGTCGCGTCGGCGTCGGGCCCACCGTTCCCGGAGACGGCCGAGCGCCAGCGCTCGAGGCGCTGGACGGCGGCGGGGAGGTCAGCGTCGGTCCACTCCCACACGGAGCGGTAGTGGTGCGCCAGGAGGGCCAGGCGAATGGCCATGGGGTCGACGCCGGTGGCGCGCAGCGCGGAGACGAACACGAGGTTCCCGCGCGACTTGCTCATCTTCTCGCCCTGGTACGCGACGAGGCCCGCGTGGACGTGGTTGCGCGCGCCGAACCCGTGGTCGAGGAGGCGGTCGTGCGAGGTCGACATCTCGTGGTGCGGGAAGAGGAGGTCCGCTCCGCCGCCCTGGATGTCGAAGGGCAGGCCCAGGCCGTCACGGGCGATGACGGCGCACTCGATGTGCCAGCCGGGGCGTCCGGTGCCGAGGCTCGCGCCGTCCCAGGTGGGTTCGCCCGGGCGTTCGCGCCGCCACAGGAGCGGGTCGAGGGGGTCCTTCTTGCCGTCGCGCCCGGGGTCTCCCCCGCGCTCGCCGAACAGGCGCAGCATGTCCTCGCGGCTGAGGCGGGACACGGCGCCGAAGCGCGCGTCGGCGCTGAGGTCGGCGTACACGTCGCCGAGCTCGGGGGTGTCGCCGCCCGCGCCGGGCTCGACGGGCACGCGGTACGCGAAGCCGTCCTCGATGAGCGCCTCGACGGCCTGGACGACGTCGGGGATGGCCTCGACCGCGCCGCGGTACACGTCGGGGGGCACGACGCCGAGGGCCGTCATGTCCTCGGCGAGCAGGGCCGTCTGCTCGACGGCGAGGTCCCACCAGTCGACGCCGGTCGCGGTCGCGCGCTCGAGCAGCGGGTCGTCGACGTCGGTCACGTTCGAGGCGTAGGTGACCTCGTGCCCGGCGTCGCGCCAGGCACGGTTGAGCAGGTCGAACGCGACGTAGGTCGCGGCGTGCCCGATGTGGGTCGCGTCGTACGGGGTGATCCCGCACACGTACATGGTCGCGGTCTTCCCCTCCGCGGCGACGACGAGCTCCCCCGTGGTGCTGTCGTGCACCCGGATCGGGAGTCCTCGGCCGGGCAGGGACGGGATCTGAGGCATGGGCCAGCTGTGCACGCGACAACCTTAGCCGCGAACCGGCGCGGTGCCGGCGCGCGTCCTCGCCGCAGCGAGGGCCCTCCGTGTCCCCCGCTGCCCGACGGCGCAGCTCACCGGTCCTGGGTGGCGCGCCTGCGCCGTCGGGCAAGAATGCAGGGGTGACAGAACCCACACGCCCCACGGGCGACCACCCGCCCGCCCCCGACGAGCCCGCACCGGACGCACCCCGCGCCGAACCCGTGCACTACAAGGAGCTGTGGGTCGAGGGCGACGACGGGCGGGTCCGGCCGGTCGAGCGGGGCACCTCGGCGGGCAGCGGACCGGACGGCAGCCCCGGCGGGCCCCCGGCACCGAGACCGCGGGCACGCTGGTACGAGGTCCGCACGCTCGACGACTTCGTGGCGGCCGCCGACGCCCTGGGGGCGGGGCTGAGCGCCCAGACGGTGCACGGCCACCTGCCCGTGCACCACGGCAGGCACCCGCTGGCGCACGTCGAGCACGTCGGCATGGACTGGTTGCTCGTCGTGACCCCGACCGTCGCCTTCTCCGAGCAGGACCGGCAGGTCAGCACCGGCAGCTTCTGCCTCCTCGTGGGACCGGAGGTCGTGGTGACCGTCGAGAAGGGGGCCGCAGGCGTCCACGACCGGATGCGCGAGCACCTCACCGGCCCGTCGCACGGCCGCAGCACCGGTGCTCAGCACGTCGCGGGCGAGGCCCTGTTCTCGCTCGTGGCGACCGCCACGGACGTCGAGCTCGCCCTGGGGGACGCGGTCGCGGAGGTCGAGAAGATCGTGTTCGAGCCCAGGCGGCACTCGGACCCGGTCCTGCCGATCTACGACCTCAAGCGCGAGATCACCGAGGCGCGGCGGGCGCTGCTGCCCATCACGGCCGAGCTGCCCGAGCTCGTGCCGGGCAGCGCCCGGTCGCACATCACGTTCGACAAGAGGCTCATGGACCGTCTCGTGTCGACCGTCGAACGGATCGACCGGCACCTCGACGCGCACGACGACCTGCTGTCCGACATGCTCTCGGTGCACCTGTCACAGGTCTCCGTGCGCCAGAACGAGGACATGCGCAAGATCAGCGCGTGGGCCGCGATCCTCGTGTTCCCCACGATCGTCGGCGGCATCTACGGCATGAACTTCGACCACATGCCCGAGCTGCACTGGACGCTCGGCTACCCCCTGGCGCTCGGTGTCATGGCCGTCGGGTGCTTCGTGCTGTACCGGGTGTTCAAGAAGGCGGGGTGGATGTAGCCGGTCCCCCGCTGCGGCCCGGGACCCCTCATGCGAGGGGCTGCAGCACCCCGAGCGTGAGCAGCAGCACCACGACCCCGGAGAGCACGAGCCGGTAGACCACGAACGGCGTGTAGCTGAACGTCGAGACGATCTTCAGGAACACGATGATCACCAGGTACCCGACCACGAACGCGACGAGCGTGGCGATCAGGGTCGCGCCGAACCCGGGCGAGCCCGGCACCGGGTCGGCCGCGACCGACTTCGCGAGCTGGTAGAAGCCCGAGCCCAGGACCGCGGGGATCGCCAGCAGGAACGAGTAGCGTGCCGCGGCCTCGCGCGTGAAGCCCATGAGCAGGCCCGCCGTGATGGTGCCGCCGGACCGGGAGACGCCGGGGACCAGGGCCAGCGCCTGTGCGAGGCCGAACCCGACCGCCTGGCGCGGGGTCAGCTCGTCGAGCGTGCGCCTCTTGGCCCCGACGCGGTCCGCGAGCCCGAGCAGCAGGGCGAACGCCGCGAGCATGAACGCCGTGATGTACAGGTTGCGCAGCGACACCTCGATCGCGTCCTGGAAGAGCAGCCCGAGGACCACGATGGGGATCGAGCCCAGCACGATGAACCAGGCCATGGCCGCGTGGTGGTCCCCCCTGCCCAGCCGGGCCCGCCAGTCCGTCCCGTTGGCCCCCCGCAGGGCACGCCACCAGGCACGGCAGATGGTCGCGATGTCCCTGCGGAAGTACAGCAGGACCGCCGTCTCGGTGCCGATCTGGGTGATCGCCGTGAACGCGGCCCCCGGGTCCGACGAGCCGATGAGCTCTCCCACGATGCGCAGGTGCGCGCTCGAGGAGACAGGCAGGAACTCGGTCAGGCCCTGGACGAGGCCGAGGAGTGCGGCTTCCCACGCGTTCACGCACCGCACCCTACCGGCGGAGCGGGTCGCGGCCCCGTCGGACAGGCCGGGGCACCGGGACGCCGCGTCGCGCAGCGACGGACCTCACCCTCTCACGGCGGCTCGTCTCCGGGCATGACGCCCTCTTCGCCGGTAGCCTGCCGCGCATGGAACTTCGTCAGCTCGGCCGGACCGGCCTTCGCGTCTCTCCCCTGGCCCTCGGGACCATGGCGTGGGGACGGGACACCGACGAGATCGACGCGGCCGAGCAGCTCCGCGACTTCGTCGACGCCGGCGGCAACCTCGTCGACACCGCGGCGTCGTACGGCGGCGGAGCGAGCGAGTCGATGATCGGCTCGCTCCTGAGCGCCGGGAAGGTCCACCGCAGCGAGGTGCTGCTGTGCACCAAGGCCGGCATCCGCACGACCGCGGACGGCAACACGGTCGACGCGTCGCGCGGCGCGCTCCTCGACTCGCTCGACGCCTCGCTCGCGCGCCTCGGCACCGACCACGTCGACCTGTTCCTGGTGCACACCCCGGACCCGCGCACGCCCTTCGACGAGACGCTCTCCGCGCTGCGCCTGGCCGTGACGACCGGTCGCGCCCGGTACGTGGGCCTCTCCAACCACCCCGGGTGGGCCGCTGCGCGCGCGGCGGCGACGCTCGACGGGCGCGGCGACGTCGGGCTCGCGGCGGTAGAGCTCGAGTACTCGCTGCTGCAGCGCGGCGTCGAGCGCGAGGTCGTGCCTGCCGCGACCGAGATGGGGTTCGGCGTCCTGGCCTGGTCGCCCCTGGGCCGTGGGGTGCTCACGGGCAAGTACCGCGGGGGGCTCCCGGCCGACTCCCGCGGGGCGTCCTCGCACCTCGCGGGGTTCGTCCAGCCGTACCTGGACGGTCCGTCGTCGGGCATCGTGGAGGCGGTCGTGACGGCCGCGAACGGCCTGGGGCGTGCTCCGCTCGACGTGGCCCTCGCCTGGCTCCTGCAGCGGCCCGCCGTGTCGAGCGCGATCGTCGGCGCGCGCACGCCGTCCCAGCTGCGGGCCTCGCTCGCGGCGAGCGACCTCGAGCTGCCCGACGCCGTCCACCACGCGCTCGACGACGTCAGCGCGCTCTCGTTCGGCTACCCCGAACGCTGGTAGGACGCCGCGTCAGGGACGCGCGGGGGCGCTCAGCGGCTGGCGCCGTCGTGCAGGTCGACCTCGTCGAACTCCTCGTCGGACTCCTCGTCGTCACGCTCGTCGTCGTCCTCGTCCGACTCGTCGCGGTCGTCGTCGTCATCGTTGTCGTCGTCATCGTTGTCGTCGTCATCGTCGTCGTCCTCCGCGAGGTAGAACGGCGTCGCCTCGCCGTGGACCTGCGCGAGCGCCTCGTCGTACACCTCGTAGGCGTCGGCCAGGACGTAGTAGGCGTCGTCGACCGCCGGGTCGTCCTCGCCGCGCCGTGCCGCGACGGCGTTGTAGTGGGCCTCCAGGGCAGCGATGAATCGGTCGAGGGCGGCACGCGGGTCAGCGGTCATACCCTGACGGTAGCCCTGCGCGAGGCACAATGGCACTCGGAATCCCGGCGCGGCAGAGTGAGGTACGGCTCACGGCTCGCCGGGCCCAGGACGACTCGAGGACGGTGACGCATGGCAAGCACTCCTCCCCCGCAGCGGGCGGGCCGCACCGAGCCCGGGAGCCAGTACGAGTACCGCGTGCTCACGATCGACAGGTCCGTGAGCCGCCACGACGCCGTCCGTCTCCTGACGGACGAGGCCGAGTACGGACGCTGGGAGCTCGAGCGCACCCGGCTGTACGTGGGCGGCGAGCGCCGGGTGTGGCTGCGCCGCAAGATCATGCGGGTGCGCTCGACGCTCTGAGGCGGCAGGGCCGCCCGACCGGCCCCCGCCCCCGCCCCCGCACGTGGGCGGGGTCGGGGTCGGGGGTCGGGTGTCTCAGCAGGTCCGCAGCAGGCGGTCCAGGACGCGCACGCCGAACCGCAGGGACTCGACGGGCACGCGCTCGTCGACGCCGTGGAACATCCCCGAGAAGTCGAGGTCCGCGGGGAGCTGGAGCGGCGCGAACCCGTAGCCCGTGATGCCGAGCCGCGCGAGCGACTTGTTGTCGGTGCCGCCCGAGAGCGTGTAGGGCAGGACCGTGGCCCCCGGGTCCTCGGCGTGCAGCGACGCGACCATGGCGTCGACCAGGTCGCCCTCGAAGGGCACCTCGAGCGAGATGTCGCGGTGGATGGGCTCGATGCGCACGTGCTCGCCCACGAGTCCCTCGATGACCGCGAAGCCCTCGTCCTCGTGCCCCGGCAGCAGGCGCACGTCGATCGCGGCCTCGGCGCGTCCGGGGATGACGTTGGCCTTGTAGCCCGCGCCGAGCTGGGTCGGGTTGGACGTGTGACGCACGGTCGCGCCGACGAACTTCGCGGCCGGGCCGAGGGCCGCGACGAGCGCGTCGATGCCGGTCTCGTCGTGCGGGTCGTAGGGCAGCCCGGTGAGGTCGGCGACGCCGCGCAGGAGCGCGTCGACGGTCGGGGTCACGGTGTAGGGCCACTGGTAGGCGCCGATGCGCGCGACCGCGGCCGCGAGGTGGGTCACGGCGTTGTCGGTGTTGACCTGCGAGCCGTGCCCGGCGCGGCCGTCGGCGACGAGCCTCAGCCAGGCGATGCCCTTCTCCGCGGTCTGGAGCAGGTAGGCCCGCCTGCCGTCGATGTCGACCGAGAAGCCGCCGACCTCGCTGATCGCCTCGGTCGCTCCCTCGAAGATCTCGGGGCGGTGGTCGACGGCCCAGCTCGCGCCGTACGTGCCGCCCGCCTCCTCGTCGGCGAAGAACGCCACGACGACGTCCCGCGCGGGCTTGCGCCCCTCGCGGACCATCTGCCGCACGACCGCGAGGATCATCGCGTCCATGTCCTTCATGTCGACGGCGCCGCGCCCCCACAGCAGCCCGTCCTTCTCCTCGCCCGCGAACGGGTCCACGGACCAGTCCGAGGCCTGCGCGGGCACGACGTCGAGGTGACCGTGCAGGACGAGCGCGGGCCGCGTGGGGTCCTGCCCCGGCAGCCGGACGACGACGCTTGCGCGGCCGGGCGCGGACTCGAAGAGCTCGGGGCTCAGGCCGACCTCGTGGAGCGAGGCCATGACGTACTCGGCGGCGGCGCGCTCCCCCGGGCCGGAGCCGTCCCCGAAGTTCGACGTGTCGATGCGGAGCAGGTCCTGGCAGATGCGCGCGACCTCCTGCTCGGCGGTCGGGTGGGTCTGGGGCGGGTTCGCGGGGTGGGCACGGGTCGTCATGGCCACACGGTACCCGCTGGGTTCGCCGCCCTCGAAGCGTCTGCGGGGTGTCTCGCCCTGCGGTCGGGCACTCACCGGGGCGTGTGGTCGGACCTCAGCCGTGCCCTCGGGCCGTGGCGTGCCCCTGGGCGGGGAGCCGAGGGCCGGTCCCGCCGCGCGGCGCGTCGTCGGCGTGCGTGTCCCCGTGCCCGCCCTCCTGCCCGACGCCGCCGCTCACCCCCGGCAGCAGGTCGCCCGGGGCGGGGCGCCCCGCCGTACCGGGGGCTGCCGACGGGTCGACGACCACGAACTGGCCCATCATCCCCTGGTCCTCGTGGCGGAGCAGGTGGCAGTGGAACATGTAGGGGTGCTCGGCGTCGGGTGTCGTGCCGAACGTGACCAGGAGCCGGGTGACCTTGCCCGGCCGCACGTAGACGGTGTCCTGCCAGCCGCGGAGATCGAGGGGTGGCGGTTCGCCCGCGACGTCGAGCACCTGGAACTGGGCGTCGTGGACGTGGAAGTTGTGCGGCGAGTCGTCGAGGCTCGTGACCTCCCAGACCTCGGTCGCGCCGGCGTCGACGACCTCGTCGATCCTGCGCAGGTCCATGTCCTGCCCGTTGA
Organism: Oerskovia sp. 140933; assembly: GCF_059651515.1. NCBI lineage: Bacteria > Bacillati > Actinomycetota > Actinomycetes > Micrococcales > Cellulomonadaceae > Oerskovia > Oerskovia sp. 140933. The sequence continues at coordinate 8,947 of NZ_JAMXIO010000028.1, read as the reverse complement.
TCGAGGTGCCCGACAGCTCGAAGCGGCGCGTCGTGGTCGCCGCCCCCTCGTCCGCGGAGGGGATGCCGGCGAGCGTGGTCGGGACGGGGGCCGACGGCTCCAGCGTGGGAGCGGCCCGCAGCTCGAGGACGTCGAGGGTGTCGTCCCCGCCCGAGAACCGGGCCGTGAAGGGGTTCACGCCCAGCTCCTGCGGGAAGCTGCGCAGCACGGTCCGTTCGCCGGGCTCCACCTCGACCACGACCTCGGCCCGGTCTCCGGGGGTGAGCCGGAGGCGGTCGGTCGTGACGGGCGCCTCGAGGAGACCGCCGTCCGAGCCGACCACCTGGAAGTCGCGGCCGTCGTCGAACCCGAAGCTGTAGATCCGCGCGTTGGAGCCGTTCAGCACCCGCAGGCGGACACGCTCGGTCGTGACGTCGAGGTAGGGGTCGGCGGTGCCGTTCACGAGGACCACGGACCCCCGCACGCCCGTGCTCGACAGGAACGGGTCGGCGTCGTCGAGGCGGCCGTCGGCGTGGAACTTCTTGTCCTGGACCACGAGCGGGACGTCGTCGACGCCGTACTCGTGCGGCAGCGCGTCCTGGACCGCGGCCTCGGGCGACCCGGCGGGCTCGTCCAGCACGAAGAGACCGGCCAGGCCGCGGTACACGTGGTCCGCCGTGCGGCCGTGCAGGTGCGGGTGGTACCAGAGCGTGGCCGCGGGCTGGGCGACCGTCCAGGTCGGGGACCACGTCCGCCCGGGCTCGACCTGCTGGTGCGGGCCGCCGTCCATGACCGCGGGGAGCTTCATGCCGTGCCAGTGCAGCGTGCTCGTCTCGCTCATCGAGTTCGTCACGTCGATGCGGACCTGCTCGCCGCGCGTCGCGCGCAGCGTCGGGCCGAGGAACGAGCCGTTGACCCCGAGCGTGGGCGTGAGGCCGCCCTGCCCCAGGTCCGTCTCCCCCTCCTGCATGTCGAGCGTGAAGACCCGGACCCCGTCCTGGACGGTCGAGGACGCGAGAGGCGGGATCGCGAGCGGGCGCGTGAACTCGACCTCGCCGGCTGTGGACGTCACCCCGCGCGAGAAGGCCACCGCAGCACCGGCGAGGAGCCCGCCGACCACGAGCACCGCGAGCGCCGTGAGGACGACGACCCGGCGACGCCGACGGCGAGGCTCGGGCCGGGAAGGCCCGTCGCCCTCCGCGGGGGGCTCGGGGACGGCGGCGTCGTCGTCGGGCAGGGTGGTCATGTCGGTCGCGCGGCTCCCAGGTCAGGTCGGTGCGGACGGCTCCGCGCTCGGCGAACCACCGGGGTGGCTCGTCTCCAGGCTAGGGAGGGCGCGCCGTCGGGCGCATCGGGGGTGTCCCCCACCCGCGCCCTGACCCGACCCTGGACCGGCCCGGACGGCGGGGCGCCGAGGCGGACCCGTACGGGTCCGCCTCGGCGCCGCGGGGACGACTACGCGTCGAGACCGCGACGCGTCAGCAGCGGCGCGATCTCCGGGGCGCGGCCCCGCAGGTCGGCGAACGCGACCATGGGGTCGACCGAGCCGCCGCGCGCGAGCAGCTTCTTGCGGAACGCGTCGCCGTTGGCCCGGTTCAGGCCGCCGTTCTCCTCGAACCAGGTCACGGTGTCCGCGTCGAGGACCTCCGACCAGATGTAGGAGTAGTAACCGGCCGAGTACCCGCCACCGAACACGTGGTTGAAGTACGTCGTGCGGTAGCGAGGCGGCACGGGCGCGAACGCGACGCCGGCCGCCTCGAGAGCCGCGGCCTCGAACGGCAGGACCTCGTCGACGCTCGTGGGCACCTGCTCGGGGGCGAGCTGGTGCCAGGCCTGGTCGAGCAGCGCGGCCGCGAGGTACTCGGTCGTCCCGAAGCCCTCGTTGAACAGGCGCGAGGCGAGCATGGTGTCGACCCACGCGGCCGGCATGGGCTCGCCCGTGACGTGGTGGACCGCGTAGGACGTGAGGATCGTGGGCTCCCAGGCCCACATCTCGTTGACCTGCGAGGGGTACTCGACGAAGTCGCGCGGCACCTCGGTACCCGACTGCGACGGGTAGCGCACGTCGGAGAACAGCCCGTGCAGGGCGTGGCCGAACTCGTGGAAGAGCGTGATGACCTCGTCCCACACGAGGAGCGTGGGCTCGCCCGCCGGAGGCTTGACGATGTTGAGGTTGTTCACGACCACGGGCGGCTGGTCCAGCAGGTGGTTCTGGTCGACCAGGTTGTTCATCCACGCCCCGCCACGCTTGGACTCGCGCGTGTAGAAGTCGGCGAGGAACAGCCCGAGGCCCTGGTCGGGCTCGCCGACCGGTCCGTCGAAGACCTCGAACACCCGGACGTCGGGGTGGTAGCCCACGAGGTCGGTGCGCTCGGCGAACGAGATCCCGTAGAGCAGGTTCGCGGCCTTGAACACGCCGTCGGTCACGACGCGGTCGAGCTCCAGGTAGGGGCGCAGCGCGGCGTCGTCGAGCGAGTAGCGCTCCTTGCGGACCTGCTCGGCGAGGTACGCCCAGTCGGACGCGCGCAGCTCGGCGTGCCGACCGGCCTCACGGGCGAGCGCGACCTCGAGGTCGCCGGCCTCACGGCGGGCGTTCGCGACGGCCGCCGGGGCCAGGCGCGAGAGCATCGCGTTGACGGCGTCGGTCGTCTTGGCCGTCGCGTCCTCGGCGATGTAGGCCGCGTGGTGGTCGTACCCGAGGAGCCGGGCGTGCTCGGCACGCAGCCGCGCGAGGTCGATCACGATCTGGCGCGTGTCGTTGTCGTCGCCCGTCGCGCCGCGCGTCATGGACGCCTGCTGGACACGCTCACGCGTGTCGCGGCGGGCCAGGGACGCGATGACGCCCTGCTGCGTCGGGAGCTGCATCTCGAGCAGGTACCTGCCCTCGTGCCCGCGCGTCGCGGCCGCGGCCGCAGCGGCCGCGATCGCGTCCTCGGGCAGGCCGTCGAGCTCGGCGGCGTCGTCGACGAGGACGCTCGCGGCGTTGGCCCCCGCGAGCAGCTTGCGGCCGAACGCGGCCTCGAGCGAGGTCAGCTTCCCGTTGAGCTCGCGCAGGCGCTCCTGGTCCGCGGCGTCGAGCTCGATGCCCGAGCGGCGGAAGTCGACGAGCAGGGTGTGCAGGAGCCAGGCCGTGTCGGCGTCGAGCGTGAGCTCGCCCGCGTCGACCGCCTCCTGGAGGGCGCGGACCCGCGCGTACAGGCGCGCGTCCATGTAGATCGCGTCGTGGTGGGCCGAGAGCTCGGGGGCGACGGTCTCCTCGATCTCCTCGAGGCCGGGCGTCGAGTCGGAGCTCGCGACGTTGTAGAAGGCCGTGACCGCACGCGTCAGGAGCTGCCCGGCGGACTCGAGGGCCTCGAGCGTGTTGGCGACCGTGGGTGCCTCGGGGTCGGTGACGATCGCCTCGATCTCCGCGCGCTCGGCCTCCATGCCGGCGCGGAGGGCAGGGAGGTAGTGCTCCTCGCGGATCGTCGTGAAGTCGGGGAGCTGGTACGGGAGGGTGGACGCCGCGGCGAACGGGTTGGCCGGGTCGAGAGTGCTCGTCATGCGTCCTATCCTCACCCGGCGCACGGCCTGCTCACGACATCATTCCCGGCGCGGCACCCGCCGGGACGCCCGCACCGCCCCGTGACGGCCACGCGCTCGGCCGTCACCCGTGCGGCGAGGCCCCGGGGTGCGCCCCGGAGCCCACCCGCTCCCCCGCCTCGGCCGACGGCCACGGTTCCACGGGCTCGCGCGGGTCGTCCGCCAGGAGCGTGCCGATCCACGCGTCGCGGCGCCGACCCCGCTGGATCCCGTGGCCGCGCACCGTCCCCTCGACACGGAACCCGAGGCGCCACGCGACCCGGCGGGACGCCCAGTTGCCCGTGTACGCGGTCCACACGATGCGGCTCAGCCCCAGCCCCTCGGGGTCGAACGCCCAGTCGACCGCGAGGCGCGCGGCCTCCGACATGAGGCCTTCGCCCCGCGCCTCGGGAGCGAGCCAGTACCCGATCTCGGCCGACGCGTCCGTGGTCGGTGCCTGGTCGCTCGTGAGACCGATCATGCCGAGCACGGGCCCCTCCGGGTCCTGGGGTCGACGGATCGCCCACGTGTTCCCGCGGCCCGTCCGCCAGGCCTCGGGCACGATCTCCTCGATGAACGACGCCGCGTCCGCCCGCGAGTACGGGCTGGGGACCGTGGTCCAGTCCGCGACGTCCTGCCCCTGGCAGAGCTCGGTGATGCGATCGACGTCCGCGGCGGTGGGCATCGCGAGACGGACGTGCTCGTTGGCGAGGACGAAAGGCTCCATCCGGACAGGATGCCACTCCTCGGGGCCGAGCCCCAGAGCATTCCGGCGACCGGCCCTACTCCCGCAGCACGTCCTCGGCACGGGTCCAGGGCAGCCCGAGCGCAACCCCGACCTGCTCGTTGACGAGCGTCCCCGTCACGGTCGACAGCCCGTTGCGCAGCAGCGGCACGTCCGCCAGCGCGCGAGCACCGCCGTCCGCGAGGAGCGCGAGGTAGGGCAGCGTCGCGCTCGTCAGGGCGTGCGTGCTGGTCACGGGCACCGCACCGGGCATGTTCGCGACGCAGTAGAACGTCGACCCGTGGACGGTGAAGGTGGGGTCGTCGTGCGTCGTGGGCCGGGTGTCCTCGAAGCAGCCACCCTGGTCGACCGCCACGTCCACGAGCACCGACCCCCGCTTCATGCCGGACACCAGGTCGCTGGTGACCAGGCGCGGGGCCCGGGCGCCCGCGACGAGGACCGCACCGATCACCAGGTCGGCCGCGAGCACCTCCTGCTCGATCGCGTACGCGCTCGACGCGACGGTCCGCACGTGGCCCGCGAATTCGCGGTCGAGCCCGCGCAGCACGGGCAGCGACAGGTCGAGGATCGTGACCTCGGCCCGCATGCCGACCGCGATCTCGGCCGCATGGCGCCCGGCGGTCCCGCCGCCGAGGATCACGACACGCCCCGGCCTGCTGCCGGGCACCCCTCCGAGCAGCACGCCCGAACCGCCCGCGGGGCGCATCAGGTGGTACGCCCCGACCTGGGTCGCCATGCGCCCGGCCACCTCGCTCATGGGCGCGAGCAGCGGGAGCGACCCGTCGGGCGCCTGCGCGGTCTCGTAGGCGACCGCGGTGGTCCCGGCGTCGAGCAGCGCGGCCGTGCCGCGGGGGTCCGCGGCGAGGTGCAGGTAGGCGAAGAGCAGCAGGTCGTCGCGCAGCAGCGGGTACTCGCTCGGGACGGGTTCCTTGACCTTGCACACCAGCTCGGCCCGACCCCAGACCTCCTCGGCGGTGTCCAGGACGTGCGCGCCCGCGAACGCGAAGTCCTCGTCGGAGATCGCCGACCCCGCCCCCGCGCCCGCCTCGACGAGCACCTCGTGCCCGGCAGCGACCAGGTGGTGCGCGCCCGCCGGGGTGAGCGCGACGCGGTACTCGTTGTTCTTGACCTCGGCGGGTATCCCGATCCTCATGCCGCCCAGCGTGTCGCGTGCGCGCGGATCCCGCGCGTCGAGAGCACCGCGCCGCCCGGGGCGCGACCGCCGGGACCGCGCCCGCCCGTGCTGCCCGACGGCGGAGCGCACCGCCGCGGGAAGGCGCGCTGCGCCGTCGGGCCGGGTCGTGGCGCCGAGAACGAGGTCGAGGCCGTCCCCGGGCCACGACGACCTCGACCCTGCTCTCGGCACGCCTCGACGACCGGTCAGTCGCCCTTGACGTTGACGATCTGCCGCAGCGTGTGCCGCACCTCGACGAGGTCCGCCGCGTCCTGCATGACCCGGTCGATCGGCTTGTAGGCCGCCGGGATCTCGTCGACGAACGCGTCGGTGTCGCGGTACTCGATGCCCGCCATGGCCTCGCGCAGCTGCTCGTGCGTGAAGGTCTTGCGCGCCTTGCTGCGCGAGTACTCCCGCCCCGCGCCGTGCGGCGCCGAGTCGAGCGCGAGCGGGTTCCCCGTGCCCACGACCACGTACGACGCCGTGCCCATGGACCCCGGGATGAGCCCCGGGTCCCCCTCGCGGGCACGGATCGCACCCTTGCGCGAGACCCACACGTCCTGGTGGAAGTGGTGCTCGCGCTCGGTGAAGTTGTGGTGGCAGTTGATGCGCTCGGCCTCCTCGACCGGCGCGAGCCCCGACCAGGCGTCGAACGCGGCCACGACGCGGTCCATCATCTCCTCGCGGTTGAGGAGCGCGAAGTGCTGGGCCCACCGCAGCTCGCGGATGTACGCCCAGAACTCGTCGGTGCCCTCGACGAGGTACGCGAGGTCCTTGTCCGGCAGGTCGATCCAGTACCGGGCCATGAGCTCGCGCGCGACCGCGATGTGGTGCTGCGCGATCTTGTTGCCGACCCCGCGCGACCCGGAGTGCAGGAAGAACCAGACCCGGTCCTCCTCGTCGAGGCTGACCTCGATGAAGTGGTTCCCGGACCCCAGCGACCCGAGCTGCAGACGCCAGTTCCCCGCGTACCGCGCGGGATCGAAGCCCGCCTCCTCCGCGAGCGCCTCGAGCTCGGCCACACGGGCCGCCGCCGTGTCGGTCAGGCGCTGGTTGTAGGAGCCGGCGCTCGTCGGCACGGCCTGCTCGATCGCGATCCGCAGGTCGCGCAGCGCGGGCCCGGCGACGTCGCCGGCCGTGTACCGGGTCCGGACCGCGACCATGCCGCACCCGATGTCGACGCCGACCGCGGCGGGGATGATCGAGCGCAGCGTCGGGATCACCGAGCCGACGGTCGCGCCCAGCCCCAGGTGCGCGTCGGGCATGAGAGCGAGGTGCGGGTAGACGAACGGCATGGTCGAGGTGCGCTCGGCCTGCTCGCGGGCGCCGTCGTCGAGGATCGAGGCCCAGCTCCAGAGGGTCTTGGTCAGGCGAGTCGGCGTGGTCTTCACGGTCGCCCGGGTGCTCGTGGTCATGGCGAGAACTGTGGCAGGCCGCTGCGGTCCGCGGCGAGGTTTATTCGGCAGCGTCGTGCCGCGGCGACGGGCGAGGCCGTCCCCTGGTCCGGCTGGTCTAGGCCTCGGCGGTCGCCTCGCTGTCGCTCCCCCGGCCGCCCGAGCCCCCGCTCGCGCCGCCGTTCGAGGAACGGCCGCGCCCGGACAGCGCGATCTCCTTGGCCGTCGGGATGTCCTCCTCCATGGGCGGGTCCTTGCGCCTCAGCTTGCTGAACACGGCCCACGCGACCGCGACCAGCGGGACCGACACCACGGCCCCGAGGATGCCCGCGATGAACGTCCCGGCCGTGACCGCGAGCGCGACCACCACGGGGTGCAGCGAGACCTGCTTGCCCATCACGAGCGGCTGCAGGATGTGCCCCTCGAACTGGCCGATGAGGGCGATGAAGATCCCGACGAGCGCAGCGTTCACGACGCCGTTCGCGGCGAGCGCCACGACCATCGCGACGACCATCGCGGCCGGGGCACCGATGAGCGGGATGAACGCGCCGATGAACACGAGGACCGCGAGCGGCGCCGCGAGGGGGACGCCCAGGATCACCAGGACGATCGCCGCGAGGATGCCGTCGGCCAGAGCGATGATGACCGTGCCGCGGGCGTAGCCCGAGAACGTGTACCAGCCCGCCCCGCCGGCCGCGATCCACGTCTCCCGCGAGCGGGACGGGAGCTGGTTGAGGAACCAGGTCCACATGTCCTTGCCGCGCGCCAGGAAGAAGATCGTGCAGAAGATGGCGAGGGCGAGGACGGCGAAGCCCTCGAACACCGAGCCGGCGCTGGCTGCGGCCTGGCTCGCGATGTCCCCGCCGTGCTCCGCGATCCACGTGCGCGCGTTCTCGATCCAGGTCTCGATGTCGGCCGAGGTGATCGTCACGGGCAGCGGACCGTTCTCGAGGAAGTCGAAGATCTTCTCGATGCCGCTGTTGAACTGGCCCGCGAGGCTGTCCCACTGGCCCGCGACCGACGTGATGACGTAGGTCAGCAGGCCGCCCAGCACCAGGAACGCCGAGAGGATCGCCAACGCGGTCGCGAGAGCACGCGGCATGATCTTCGCGTACCAGTCGGTCACCGGCCGCAGCACCGAGGTGATGACCAGCGCCAGGAAGACCGCGATGAACACGATCTGCACCTGCGCGGTCGCGTAGAAGATCAGCCCGACCGCCGCGACCAGCAGCAGGATCCGCCACGACCAGCCCGCGCTCGTGCGCAACCAGGCGGGCACCGACTCGTCGACGCCCACGACCGACGGGTTCCTCCGTGCGCCCGCGACCTTCTTGGCGGCGGGACTCAGCCCGGCCAGGTGCTTCATCGAGGCCGTCGGTCGCTCGCTCGGGATCCCTGGGCTCGCCGTCATGGCATCCTCCGGCCGCGCGTCCCTGTCCTCAGTCACGAGCACCCCATCCAGTGTCGGTCCGAACGTGAAACCACCCCTGACCTGCACCGACCGGTGCCCGAGGTCCGGGGACGCTCCCCAGTCTGCACCACGGGCCGGATGCACGCTCGGCGCCCGAAACGTGTTATGTTTTTCCCCGCAAGGCCCCCGGCGGGAACGCCGGGACCTGACACCTGTCCGGGTGGCGGAATGGCAGACGCGCTAGCTTGAGGTGCTAGTGCCCTTTATCGGGCGTGGGGGTTCAAGTCCCCCTCCGGACACTCGTTGAGACAGCGAACCGCGGAGCGGACCAGGGAAACCTCGGTCCGCTTCGTTGTGCGACACCCGGTGGCGACACCGGAACACCCGTCCGGGTGGCGGAATGGCAGACGCGCTAGCTTGAGGTGCTAGTGCCCTTTATCGGGCGTGGGGGTTCAAGTCCCCCTCCGGACACTCGTTGAGACAGCGAACCGCGGAGCGGACCGAGGAACATCTCGGTCCGCTCCGTCGTCGTGTCCGCGTGCCGACCACTCCACCCGCTCCGTCCGCTCCCCGCGTCGGCGTGACCGACTAGGTGTACCCGGCCAGGAGGTTGGTTACAGCCTGCTGATCGGGGGTTGGCCGTCGAGGGCTTGGTGGCGACGGTGGGTGTTGTAGTGCTCGAT